>CAYPBC010000169.1:0-1293 GCA_964408845.1 uncultured Thermoanaerobaculia bacterium | reverse complement strand
CGGCGGGTCGAGCGAGTGCAGCCGGTTCCGGGCCGGATGCAGCCGCTTCGGATCAATGGTGGTGCGTGGTTGCTGCGCGATGACTTCAAGGCGGCGGAGGAGTCGTTGTGGGCCGCGATCGAGACCCTGGCGGAGATTCCAGCCGTCCGCAAGACGGTCGTGCTCGGCGACATCGAGGAACCGCGAGGCCCACAGGGCCCGCTGTACGCAGCGCTCGGGAAACGCGTCGCCGAGGTCGCCGACCGGGCCTTTTTCGTCGGCAACTGTGACGACCGCTGGGCGGTCGGAGCGATCCGCGGCGGGATGCCGAGGGACGCTGTCCACAAGTGCGGTTCGCGAATCTCTGAGGTCGCCCGGGAACTCTCTGCCGGTCTCCTCCCTGACGAGGTTGTCCTGATCAAGGGCCGCTCGACGCAGCGGCTCGAACGACTGTCCCTGATGTTGGCCGGCCGGCAGGTGCGGTGCGATCGCAAGCTATGCGACGCGGTGAGTCTGAGCTGCGCGACATGCCCGATGCTGACGAGACCCCATGGCACGACCTGACCAAGCCCGCTACTGGCGAGGTGTTCGCGAGGCGTGGCGCGCACGGCAGCGAGAGGAACTGTGGAGGGATTTCAACGATCGTATGATCTCGCAGCTCGTTGATAGATGGCTCGATGGAGCACCCCGCCAGGTGATCCTCAAGACCGACCTCTTCGAGGAGTCGTGCTCGGACGGTCTCTATGGGGTGCTTTCACGCTGCGGATCGCGGCTGGTGGCCATGGATCTCGCGTCGGCGATCGTTCTCGACGCAAAGCGTCGGCACCCCCTCATCGAGGCGACAGTCGCCGATGTCCAGCTCATCCCGTTCGATGATGAGACCTTCGACCTCATCGTCTCGCCGTCGACGCTCGATCACTTCGACGACTTGGACGAGATGCGGCGGGCACTTGCGGAAATGGTCCGCGTCTTGCGCCCGACAGGCGAGCTCATGATCACTCTCGACAACCTCGACAACCCGGTGTTGCGGCTGAGAAGCTGGCTGCCCTCGCGGTGGATGCGCGCGCTTCGGCTGGTGCCGTACGATGTCGGCCGAAGCTGTGGGCGAAAGAGACTGCGGCGACTGCTCGGGGAGGCCGGCTTCGAGGTTCGGGAGATGACGGCGGTCCTGCATGTGCCGCGGCTTCCGGCGGTCGTCACCGCGCGCGCCCTGACGCGATCCGGACCGCGCGCTCGCGAGCGTTTCATGCGCTGGGCCGGGGCGTTCGAGCGACTCGAAGCGACGCCCTTGAGATCGCTCACCGGCTACTTCGT
>CAYPBC010000168.1:0-5329 GCA_964408845.1 uncultured Thermoanaerobaculia bacterium | reverse complement strand
GAGATCGGCTCGAACAAAGGTGATCCTCATCACCGGCTATGCCACGGTCGAGGTGGCGCGCGAGGCTCTCACTCGCGGCGCGTTCGAATTCATCGCCAAGCCGTTCAAGCCTGACGCCCTGCGCGAGGTCATCCTGAAGGCGGTCAAGGAACTGGGATAGCCTCGCGGCGGTTGGGAGGAGAATGAACGAACCTGGCCCGCCGGACCTGATGATAGGGGAGTTCGACCTCGTCGAACACGCGACCGTGACGACTACTGAGGCCGAAAAAACCCTGCTCTCCCGCCCCAAGATCAGTGTTCGTGGTCGACTCGCTACCATGTTTGCCTTATTCGCCGCGGGCACAGTCGCTATCACGGTGGTGATGTGGATACTGCTTTCCCTCATCGATCGCAAGATCGAGGTGATCGGCGCAGCCGATCGATTGAATTACGAGATACTCCAGGCACGGCGATTCGAGAAGAACTTCCTGCTTTACGGCGGAGATCTCGAGCACGTGGATTACCACATCGACGCTGCCTATGGCGCCATGGAGGAGTCGTTGGAAGAACTCCGCGCGTCGGTGAGCGCCGAGTGCCTGGAATTCCTCGAGGTCAATCTGTGGCACTACCGGGGGCTGATCAGCAAGGTGCGTGGTCTTGACCCGTCCGAAGATCCTGCAGGAACGACCGCTCGCCAGGAGATTTTCCAGAAACTCCGCAACACCGGTTCGGGTCTGGTTTCTTGCGGTCAGAAGATTGCCGACAGGGAACGGGAGAGCGTTCACGAGTTGGTCTTTTTCTCCAAGCTCGTCCCCGCGATCTATCTCCTGCTTGTCGTTGCTCTGTCGATCTACGCCGCGGTCTTCATGCGGCGGCACATCATGCAGCGCCTCGAGATGCTGATGGCAGCGGCTCGACGGATTGGCGCCGGTGATTTTTCGCCGATTCTCCCGGTTCGGAAATCCCGAGACGAGTTCACTGACCTCGCGATCGCGATCAACCGGATGTCCCGCGAGCTCGAGCGCCGCGAGGAGTTTCTTCTCCAGTCACAGAAGCTTCGCGCCGTCGGATCTCTGACCGCAGGTATCGCGCACGAGGTCAACAACCCTATCAATAACATCATGTTGACCGCCGCCGTGCTTCAAGAAGATTTCGACAGCCTTCCCGGGGATGAGAAGCAGGAGTTGATTGGTGACATCGTGGAGCAGACTGAGAGGGCCAGCAAGATCATTCGCAATCTCCTCGACTTCGCCCGTGAAAGCGAGATCAGCACCGAACGATTGAAGATCCGCGAGGTCGTAGGCAACGCGATCAATCTTTCAGCCAATCAGCTCAAACTTTCAGGAGTCCGATTGGTATGCGATATCCCCAACGACCTGCCGGAGATCAACGGTGACCGGCAGTATCTGAGCCAAGTATTCCTCAACCTCATCCTCAACGCAGTCGATGCGATGGCCAACGGAGGGGGCACGCTCACCATCAGCGGTGATGTGAGCCTCGACAACAAATGTATCGCCATCAACTTCAGGGATACCGGTCCCGGCATGTCGCCCCGGGTTCTCAAGGCCATCTTCGACCCGTTCTTCACAACCAAATCGAGCGGCAGTGGGACCGGACTCGGTCTTTCGGTGTCCCTCGGAATCGTCCAGAAGCACGACGGCGAGATCAAGGTCGAGTCAACGGTCGGTGAGGGCAGCACCTTCACCGTGCTCCTGCCCGTCGCCTAGCCTGCACTTCTCACCAGCATGCTGCTACGGCCGGCAACGCACCCTGCCCGGCCCAGATATTCGGCCCTCCCTTGACAGATCCTAATTATGAGCATATGTTCGTAACTGGGAGGCGCAATGGGACGACCCGAGAAGCTCAGAACGATCGGCTGTGTGGGGCAGGGCCGCGGTTTCAAGCCGGTCGGCCGTCCGGCCGCGGAGCTCGAGGTCGAGACCCTGCGCATCGACGAACTCGAAGCAATTCGTCTGGCTGATCTCGAGGGGCTGTACCAGGAGGCGGCCGCCGAGCGGATGGGCGTCTCGCGACCAACCTTTGCCCGCATCCTCACCCGTGCCAGATCGGTCGTCGCCCGGGCCCTCATCGAGGAGCGACTTCTGGTGGTGGGCGAGGGGCCGGTTGTTACGGGCCCCAGCAAACCGCTGCCGTGCCCGGTTCATGGCGGCGGAAGGAGACGCGGCCGTGGGTGCCACTGTGATGACAGTCAACATGCAGGAAGGAGACATGGAAGATGATGATCGCCATTCCGATACGCGAGGGAAAATTCAGCAGCCACTTCGGCGGCGCCGAGGCGTTCGCGCTCTACACCGTGGACGAGGCGAGCCGGGAGGTCAGTGAGCAAAACATGGCCGCTCCTCCCGAGCACGGCCGTGGTGTGTTCCCGGTGTGGCTCAGGAAACAAGGTGTGACCACGATCCTCGCCGGCGGCATGGGTCCGAGGGCGTCGAATATTCTTGTCGGACAGGGCATCGATGTGGTGCTCGGAGCTGACGGTGACGATCCCGAGGCCATGGTGCGCGCGTATCTCGACGGCACGCTCACCTTCAGCGGCGAGCTGTGTCACGACCACGGCTTCCACGACTGCGACCACGGCCACAGCCACGGTGCGGGCGGCTGTGGCGGTCATGGTCATAACGAAAACCAATGATGAATCGGGCATACAACGCCCGACGAGGAGGACGAGATGAAAGGTCAAGGACGAGGTAGCGGACAAGGACGCGGACAGGGCCAGGGGGCAGGCGCCGGATCTGGCGGCGGCCGCATGGGCGCCGGCGGCGGTGGACGCGGGCAGGGTGGCGGCGGCATGGGCACCGGCGGATCCTGTCTGTGCCCCAAGTGCGGGCGGCACTTTCCCCACCACCAGGGAGTGCCGTGCCTCAATGAGCGATGCGAGGACTGCGGTGTGGCCCTCATCCGCGAAGGCTCCGCCCATCACGACGAGATTTCATCCCGCCGCGCAGACGCGGCACGCACTGAAACGGAGGGTTGAACCATGCCTGGAGGAGATCGATCAGGACCGATGGGTGGCGGACCGATGACCGGCTGGGGTCGTGGCTTCTGCGGTGAGGCGGAGGGGCCGCGTTTCGCTGGTGGCGGGTACGGCGGCCGGGGCCGAGGTTTCGGCCGCGGCGGAGGTGGTGGCGGTTGGGGCTGGCGGAACCGGTTCTGGGCCACCGGCACCCCCGGATGGATGCGAGGGGCAGCGCCGCCGCCGGCCTTCACGGGCGCTGAGTCGACGGCGGACACGGAGCTCCAGTGGCTCGAACAGCGATCCGCCGCACTCGAGGCTGAACAGAAACAGGTCACAACGCGTCTCGGCGAGCTCAAGGCCGAACGAGACGATTGACGCGACCGAATTACACCGGAGGTAAAGGATGAAAGTCGTCGTGACGTCGATAGGTGAAGGTGTGGACTCGGAGGTCGATCCCCGCTTCGGGCGCGCTTCCCAGTTCGTGCTGGTCGACACAGAGACAGGTGAGACGGAGAGCATCGAAAATTCTGGTGGTGCGAGTGCGGCCCAGGGGGCCGGCATCCAAGCTGCGGAGACTGTGTCGCGGCTCGGCGCCGAGCGCCTGGTCACCGGCCACTGCGGACCCAAGGCCTTCCGAGCCTTGCAGGCGGCGGGCATCGAGGTCTATATCGGAGCGTCGGGCACGGTTGCTGAGGCTATCGGCCAGCTCAAATCGGGTGAGCTCAAGCTATCGACCGGTCCGGATGTGGGCGGGCACTGGGAGTGATCGTCGCCATCGCCTCGGGCAAGGGCGGCACCGGCAAGACGACGGTGGCGGTGAACCTGGCCCTCAGCCTGTCCGGCGAGGTCCAGCTCCTCGACTGTGACGTCGAGGCGCCGAACGTCCACCTTTTTCTCGAAGCCCAGCCGGAAGGACGCGAGGTGGTCGGCATCCCGGTGCCCGTGGTGGATGCCGATCTCTGCAACCAGTGCGGCGAGTGCAGCCGGCTCTGTCAGTACAACGCCATCGCGGTCCTCGGCACCGGTGTGATGGTCTTCCCGGAGCTGTGCCACGGATGTGGGGGCTGCGCCTTGGTATGTCCGGAGGATGCCATCAGCGAGGTGATTCGGCCCATAGGGGTGGTGGAGGAAAGCAGATCGGGCAGCGTCCGTCTGGTTCAGGGACGCCTCTACGTGGGAGAGGCATTGGTCCCGCCACTGATCCGCGAGGTCAGGGCGAAGGGCCGCGAGGAGGAGATGGTCCTCATCGATGCGCCGCCCGGCACCTCGTGCTCGATGATCGCCGCGGTGCGCGGCAGCGATTTCGTCATTCTGGTCACCGAGCCGACCCCCTTTGGCCTCAACGACCTCGAGCTAGCGGTCGAGACGGTACGCACTCTCGATATCCCCTTCGGTGTCGTCGTCAATCGGGCGGGCTCCGGTGACGACCGGGTGCAGGAGTACTGCGCAGCCGAGGACATTGACATTTTGCTCGAGATTCCCGACGACCGCCGCGTCGCCGAGGCCTATGCCCGTGGCCTGACGCTGATTGACGCCATCCCGGACATTCGTCCGCTCTTCGCTTCGCTGGCCGCGCAGATCGAGGCCTTGCCGTCGATCACAGCCAAACGTCCGGCCGAAAAGAGTCTTGCCCATGTCCACTCATGAGAGCCCGTCCGGGTCGCTCCCCGTTGCCGGGGTGCAGGCGATGCACGCGCGCGTGCCGGAGCTGGTGGTGATCAGCGGCAAGGGGGGGACCGGCAAGACAAGCGTCGTCGCCTCCTTCGCGGTGCTCGCCGAGGATGTCGTGGTCGCAGACTGCGACGTTGACGCCGCCGATCTCCATCTGGTCCTGGCGCCGGAGATTCTCGAGACCCACGCCTTTGTCAGCGGCCACGAGGCGGTGATCCGCCAGAGCGACTGTGATGCGTCCGGCACTTGCCACGAGGTTTGCCGTTTCGACGCGGTCATCCGAGGGGAGGGCTCGTCGGCGTTCGTGATTGATCCCCTCGCCTGCGAGGGGTGCGGGGTGTGCGTCGAGCTCTGTCCATCCCGGGCGATCGACTTCCCAGAGCGGAACTGCGGCGAGTGGTTCTCCTCGACGACGCGGAACGGTCCAATGATCCACGCCCGGCTTGGCATTGCTGCCGAGAACTCCGGGAAGCTGGTTTCCATCGTGCGGAACGAGGCGAGAAATGCCGCCACGGCGAACGGGAGCAGCATGATATTGGTGGACGGCCCGCCCGGAATCGGTTGCCCAGTGATTGCCGCCGTCACCGGAGCTGCCGGCGTGCTGGTGGTGACCGAGCCGACGGTATCGGGTGCACACGACATGGAGCGGGTCCTCGAGCTAGCGGCCCACTTTCAGATTCCGGCCGCGGTATGCGTCAACCG
>CAYPBC010000167.1:1422-5360 GCA_964408845.1 uncultured Thermoanaerobaculia bacterium | reverse complement strand
CCACCTTCCGCGCCGGGGTGCCGCAGCTCTTCCTCGAGGTCGACCGCGAGAAGGCCAAGCGTCTCGACGTCCCGTTGGATGTCATATTTAATACCCTGCAGGCCAACCTCGGCTCGGCCTACGTCAACGACTTCAACGTCTTTGGCCGGGTGTGGAAGGTCATGATTCAGGCCGACGAGCCCTTCCGGCTCGAACGGGCCGACATCACCAGGCTCGAGGTCCGTTCCAACTCCGGGCGCATGATTCCGCTGGCGACCCTGCTCGACGTCCAGGACACCGTCGGCCCGACCGTGCAAGCGCGCTACAACCTCTACTCGTCGGCCTCGATCACCGGTGACGCCGCCGCGGGATACAGCTCGGGACAGTCCATCACCGCCATGCAGGAGATTGCCCGTAACTCCATGCCGCCATCCATGAGCTTCGAGTGGACTGGCGTCACCTATCAGCAGCTCGCCGGCGGCGGCGCCGCTGCCTTCATCTTCGCGTTGGCCATCGTCTTCGTCTACCTCTTCCTGGCAGCCCAGTACGAGAGCTGGACCCTGCCATTCGGCATCATCTTCTCGGTACCCTTCGCGATTCTCGGCGCGTCGGTCTTCACCCTCGCGCGCGGTCTCGACAACAACGTCTACACCCAGATCGGTTTCGTTCTGCTGATCGGTCTTTCGGCCAAGAACGCCATCCTGATCGTCGAGTTCGCCAACCAGCTGCGGCAGAGCGGCAAGACGCCGTTCGAAGCTGCGAGGGAGGCCGCACGGCTCAGATTCCGGCCGATTTTGATGACCGCGTTCTCGTTCATCCTCGGCGTCATGCCGTTGCTCTTCGCCACCGGCGCCGGCGCAGCCAGTCGTGTCTCCCTCGGCACCGCGGTCTTCGGCGGAATGGTCTTCGCCATCGTTTTCGGAATATTCGTCATCCCGTGGCTCTATTTCGTGGTGCAGTCGCTGAGCGAGAAGATGGGCGGCAAGAGGGCGCCGGAGCCCGAGCCGGCGGCCGCAAGCCCCGAGTCGTAGGCGAACAGTTGGAACGAGAGATCCGGAGAAACCGCAGATCACGCAGATAGACGCAGATAACAACAGGCACTTTCAACTGCGTGATTTACGGGTCAACTCGGGTGGATGGGCAGATTCCTGGCCGGATGAGCTAAAATATTGAAAGAAATGGGGGTTCGATTGACGACCCTGGAAGAACGAAGCCGGCTGCGTCGACAGAGAATAGTCGCCCACAGCGCTCGCTCCCACGAAGACGCCGAGGCGTGGGATCGCCGGATCGAAGGGACGTATGGCCGAGCGCGAGCCAACTGGATCGATCTCGACAGCCTGATCGCCATCAAGAGCAGCATCGACCACCCCCGCCATCGTGAAAACGTGCGGATTCTGCGGCTGGTGCGCGACCGTCACGGAGATGATTGACGACTAGCCCGCGTTTCTCACCAGCTTCCGGCCACGGATCGCCATGCACCGAAACCCGGCGGCAATTCCGGGATATGGCATCATTGCGTCCGCGTGAGCAGGGCCCGGAGAGTGATCTGGACACATGGCGATTGCACGAATTGACGTGAGTCAGCAACTCGTCGACGAGGATAGGTTGTCGGGCGCGATCGAACGCGCCCGGGACGCACTGCTTGCAGAGCAGCGCGGCGACGGCCACTGGTGCTACGAGCTCGAGGCCGATTGCACGATCCCCGCCGAGTACGTGCTCATGCTCCGCTATCTGGGCGAGGAGCGGCCCGAACTCGAGAGCAAGCTTGGCAACTACCTGCGCTCCCACCAAGAGGAGCACGGTGGGTGGCCCCTCTACCCCGGCGGCGCGATCGACGTGAGCTGCTCGGTCAAGGTCTACTACGCCCTCAAGCTGATCGGCGATGACCCGCGAGAACCCCACATGCGCCGCGCGCGGAAGGCGATCTTGTCCGCGGGCGGCGCGGCGCAGTCGAACGTGTTCACCCGGATCATGCTCGCCATATTCGAGCAGGTTCCGTGGCGGGCGGTGCCGTTCATTCCACCCGAGATCATGCTGCTTCCGAAGGCCTCGCCCTTCCACATCTCCAAGATCTCCTATTGGTCGCGCTCCGTCATGGTGCCGTTGCTCGTGATCTATGCCTGCAAGGCGCGGGCGGAGAACCCGCAGGGCATCGGCGTTGGTGAGCTTTTTACCAGCCACCCGGAGCTGGAGGTCGACTACTTCAAGGCCCGTTCGCCGCTCAACCGCACAATATTGGCGATCGAGCGAGCCGGCCGGCTGTTCGAGCCGCAGATACCGGTTGCGATTCGTGCACGAGCACTGGCCAGGGCGGACGAGTGGATCGCGGCACGCTGCGCCGGCACGGGAGGACTCGGCGCCATCTTTCCGGCGATGGTCAACGCCTACATGGCCTTTCTCCTCCTGGGTTACGACGTCGAGGATGAGCTGGTGACGAAAACGCGGCGGGCCATCGACGACCTTCTTGTCATCGATGAGGAAACGGCCTACTGCCAGCCCTGCGTGTCGCCGGTCTGGGACACGGGGCTTGCCTGTTTGGCGCTGCTCGAGGAGTCGCGCGACCGGGATTCAGAGCCGCTGCGGCACGCCCTCGATTGGCTGCAGGACCGCCAGCTTCACGATGAGGCCGGTGACTGGCGCGAAGCCCATCCCGATCTTGAGGGTGGCGGTTGGGCCTTTCAGTACGAGAACGCCTACTATCCCGATCTTGACGACACTGCGCTCGTGGCATGGACGATGCACGCGACCAAGCCCGGAGATCGTTACACACCGTCGATCCGCCGCGCCGCCGACTGGCTGCGCGGCATGCAGTCGGCCAACGGCGGCTTTGCCGCCTTCGACACGGACAATATCCGCGACTACCTCAACGAGATTCCGTTCGCCGACCACGGCGCGCTGCTCGACCCGCCCACCAGCGATGTCACCGCTCGCTGCGTCGCACTCTTCGGCCGGCTCGACCGCGCCGAGGATCGATCATGTCTCGACCGGGCGCTGGCCTTCCTGCGCTCCGAGCAGGAGGCTGACGGCTCCTGGTTCGGGCGCTGGGGCACCAACTACATCTACGGCACCTGGTCGGTGCTGTCAGCGCTGGAGTTCGTTCCCGACGCCCGGTGCGATGACATGGTCAGACGCGCAGTCGCCTGGCTCAAATCCATCCAGCACGGTGACGGAGGGTGGGGCGAGGACAATGACAGCTACCTCGACCGCAAACGCGGCTGTGGGGAAGACCCCAGCACTGCCTTTCAGACCGCGTGGGCGTTGCTCGGTTTGATGGCCGCGGGCGAGGGCCACTCGGACCAGGTCCGGTGGGGGGGCGAGTACCTGGTCAGTCGTCAGGAGGCCGACGGATCGTGGTGCGACCCGTGGTTCACGGCGCCGGGTTTCCCGAGGGTCTTTTATCTGAGGTACCACGGCTATGACCAATTCTTCCCGCTGTGGGCGCTGGCCAGGTATCGCAACCTGATTGCGGAGACACGCTGAAAAGGCTCGGCATCGTCACCGCCATGCCGCTGGAGCGAGGGTGGCTGGCCTCGACCGCCGGGGACACCCGCCCCGCGGTCGAGGTCTGCGGCGTTGGCGCGGCGGGCGCGCGGCGGGCGGCCCTGCGGCTTGTGGACCTCCGGGTGGACGCGCTCGCGAGCTGGGGGATGGCAGCCGGGCTCGACCCGGGTTTGGCAGCCGGCTCGGTGGTTATCCCGGACCGGGTGACCGGATCTCAGGCGAACGAGTATGCTCCCGACAGCCTCTGGCGGCGGCGGGTGCTCGACCGCCTCGCCGAGGCGGTCACGATCGTTGTCGCCCCGCTTGCCGATGCCCCGGTGGTCCTCGAGACCTGCAACGCCAAGGCCACGATGTTCGAACGCACCGGCGCGGCGGCCGCCGACATGGAAAGCGCAGCAGTGGCACAGGTCGCGGCGGAGCATGAGCTGCCGTTGCTCGTCATCCGAGTCGTCCTCGAC
>CAYPBC010000167.1:0-1322 GCA_964408845.1 uncultured Thermoanaerobaculia bacterium | reverse complement strand
AACGCCTACCTATTGTGCCGAGTCGCCGACACCATCGAGGATGACGCCGGTCTCACGGCCGAGCAGAAAACACACCATCTTCAGACATTCATCGATATCCTGGATACCGACAGTGGGGCCGAAGAGTTCGCGCGCGAGCTCCACCTGCGGCTCGATCCATCAACCCCGGCGGCCGAACGGGATCTGATTCGAGGGTGCACGAGCGTCCTCCGGATCACCCGTGGTCTCGATCAACGACAACAGACCGCGATCGCCCGCTGCGTGCGAATCATGGGCCGCGGCATGGACCGGTTTGAGCACAACCGGAGTCCTCACGGGCTTGAAACTCTCGCCGACCATGAGGATTACTGCTATGTCGTCGCGGGCGTGGTCGGCGAGATGCTCACCGACTTGTTCTGCGCACACTCCGACCGGATAGACGCCCGGCGCGAAGCGCTGATGTCGCTCGCTGTCCGCTTCGGACAGGGTCTGCAGATGACCAACATCCTCAAGGACGTCTGGGACGATCTGGAGCGCGACACCTGCTGGCTGCCGCGCGACGTCTTCAGCCGTCACGGCTTCGACCTCAGCCGGCTGCAGAGCCTCCACCCCGATCCGGCCTTTGACCGGGGAATGAACGAAATGGTGGGGATCGCCCATTCCTGTCTCCGCGACGCTCTCGCCTACACCCTCCTGATTCCGCGCCGTGAAACCGGGATTCGGAGGTTTCTCCTGTGGGCGATCGGTCTTGCAGTCCTCACCCTACGCAAGATCGACCGCAACCCAAGCTTCACATCCGGAGCCCAGGTCAAGGTCTCGAGACGCAACGTCAAGGCAGTCGTTACTTCCACAAGTGCCTTGTCTCCTAGCAATTTGGCGCTTACTGCGATATTCTCCGTTGCGACTGGGAGCCTGCCCGCGGAGACTCCCGGGTCGAGAAAACCGAAGAATATGACCACATGGAGATGATGCAGTGAGCAACTCGTGTGTCCCGGGATTTCATAAGCTGTCGGTCGCGGAGAGGGTGCACCTCGCCCGTGACATGGGGCTGCTGTCTCCCAAAGACTCGAAGACCCTCCTCAACGGAGACCACCTGCTGACGGTGTCCAATGCCGACGCCATGATCGAGAATGTGGTCGGCGTGATGGGCCTGCCGGTCGGCCTCGGCCTCAACTTCCGCGTCAACTCCAAGGACTACGTGGTACCGATGGCGGTTGAGGAGCCGTCGATCGTGGCCGCAGCGAGCTTTGCTGCCAAGACCGCACGCAGCGCGGGCGGTTTTCAAACCGAGAGCACCGAACCGATCCTCATCGGCCAGATCCAGGTCATGGATATCTCCCACC
>CAYPBC010000166.1:1199-5366 GCA_964408845.1 uncultured Thermoanaerobaculia bacterium | reverse complement strand
TGCCGTTCGCCGACCGGGCAGGGGAGGTTGCGGTGCACGGCCACTGCCACGCCAAGGCGCTGGCCGATGCGCGCCGGGTTGTCGAGCTGATCAACCGCCTCCCGGGCGCGTCCGCGCGTTGGCTTGAGACCGGCTGCTGCGGGATGGCGGGCGCCTTCGGCATGCTCAAAGCCCACCGCGAGCTGTCGCACCAGGTTGCGGTCCCCCTGGTCGAGGCCGTCAACGCTCTGCCGCCGGACACCACGCTGGTGGCCTCCGGAACCAGCTGTCGCCACCAGATCGCCAATCTCACCGATGCCCATCCCATGCACCTCGCCGAGCTCCTCGCAGATTGCCTACGCGATCCGGCATAAGCCTGACTGCAAGAATTCCCGTCTCCGTGCCCGTCTCCGTCTCCGTGCCCGCGTCCGTGCTTGTGTTCCGGGGAGGAGCTGCCGCGAGAGGATGCTCCGACAAGGCTGTCGGGGCCCTTTGCGGTGCACGCGAGACGCGTGCAGGGGGTGGGCGGGTGGACCGAATCCAGCATCCAGCATCGATGATCGAGTATCGAGTATCGAGTATCGAGCATCGACCGACGTGATGGCAGTTTTCACTTGTCGTTGACAGAGCACGCGATCCATTCGCGAACCCAAACTGGTTCTTCCACGTTTGATGGGGTGGAAGTTGCCCCTCGGGACGCTTCCGATGTGCCGATGGGTCCCCGCCGACGAGCCGCTCCGGCTACAATCATCGGGGACGCCGACTGGAGGACTGATGAACATCGCCTTTTTTGAGCCGCTGAACCGCGCCTGGGAGAGGATGAAGCACATCCTGTGGCAGCCCTTCGATCTTGCCAAGTGGCTGGTTCTGGGCTTTTCGGCGTGGCTCGCGGGTCTTGCCGACGGTGCCGGCGGCGGCGGTTGGAAGTGGATGGCGGATGACAATGACTTTCCCGGCCGTTATGACCTCCACTCCAACGGTGAGGCTTTCCGGCATGCCGGCGAAGCGTTGATTTGGCTGCCGATCATCGCCGTCGTCGTTATGGCCGTGGCGGCTATCTTGCTTCTGATAGTGTGGTTGTCGTCGCGGGCGAAGTTCATCTATCTCGACAATGTGATCCACAACCGGGCCCAAATCGTCGAGCCGTGGCACCGCTTCCGCGATCTCGGCAACTCCCTCTTCCTGTGGCGGGTCGGATTTTTTGTAGCATGCGGACTGATCATACTGCTGCTGCTCCTCCTCTTCTTCGCACCGGCGGCGACTCTGTCGTTTTCGGATGCGCTCGCCGGCTTGTCATACGCCGCCATGGCCCTCGGCATACTGGTAATGATCGTCGTCGGTATCCTCGCCGCATTTGTAGGGCTGTTCCTCGAGGGCTTCGTGATTCCGATCATGTACAAGTTCGACATCAAGGCGACCGAGGCATGGCGCTACTTTCTGCCGTGGCTCAAGACGCGACCGCTGCCTTTCTTCCTTTACGGGCTCTTCGTGCTCGCGCTGGGCTTCTGCGTTGTCGTGATCTTCGGTTTGGCGTGCATGCTCACTTGCTGCATCGTCGCCCTGCCCTACGTGGGGACGGTCATCCTGCTCCCAATCTGGGTCACCTACCGGCTATTCAGCGTCGAGTTCCTGGCCCAGTTCGATCCGGGTTTCGATCTCTTCATTCCGGCCGAGATCGAGATTGAGGTCGACGCCTGAGCAGCAGATCACAGATCACGAGGGCGACGAGGATGGCGACCATTAAGGACCTCGTCTCGGTTTCGCTCACCGCCGTGATCACATGCGCACCGACCTTGCTGACAAAGACCGAGTGTTCGTCCTGAGCAGCCATGATTTTGGAGCGTCGATGCGGCGGCCAGAGGAAGGACGAATGAGCGAGGGTCGTGCCGAAGACCCGTTCGAGGATCAGGTTCTCGCGAAAGGCTGTCGTCATGAGCTCGCGATAGGCTGGTGAGCCCGGAGGGAGCTTGCGAGCCTGTGCGGCGCTCCTGTCGCGGGCGAAGAGGCGGACCCGGGCCTCGTAGGCGAACGGGTCGATGGCCGGCGAGGTGCGGCGGAGAAAATCACCATAGCTGTTTCGCGTGGTGTCGAGGACGGCCGCGACCTCGGCGGCGCGCGAACCGTCTTCGCGCGCCAGGTCACCGAGGGAAAGCCGAGACCGGAATGAGGTCAGCCCGTCGAACCGGTGGAGATAGCCGTACTCGCACATGGGGTCGTCACCGGATCCGAGTTCTTCGAGGGCGGGGATGAGCTCTGTAAGGCGGTTGACGCGTTTCGGGGTGGCGGCGAGGCACAGGGTGAGCAGCATGACCACGGCGCCGACGAGACGGCACAGCCGCCGCAGTGACCTGCGGCTGATCGGCAACGAAGGCGCCGGCGTGAGGCGCGAAATGGCGATCTGAATGAGAATCGAGGCGCCGCCGTTGAGGACAGTGTCGCGATAATCCCAGTAGCGGCCCGGCACGAACCACTGAATGATCTCATCGAAGATGCCGACGAGGATTCCGATCAGCGCGCCAGCGGCGAAGACCGAGCCGTCGTGGATATGGGTGCTGAGGGCTCGATAGAGCAGTACGCCGAGAACCCCGTACTCGAGGAAGTGGACCGTCTCCTCGGGTTGTCCCATCAGACGCCAGATCCAGATCACCAGAACGGCGGTGATCGCAATCAGCAGCGCAGCATCGGTGACCGGGAGCCGCGGTCGCCGACGCCACAGAAGGACGAGCCCGGCCGCGCCCACCGCAACCACAACGAGAATCACGCCGATACCAATGAGCTCGGCGGGCCATCGCGCCACGAAGTACTCTCTGAGGTTGCGCACGAACGGGATCGTGGAGTAGATCACCGCGATCCATGCGACGACGGCAAGCCAACGAAGGACGGAACTCCGGGTCATCGACGACATCGTACCTGAGGCAGGTTGGCGACCGCGTCTCAATCCCTCTCCTGCTATGATGAGTCGCGAATTGCACGGAGGCATCCATGACCGAGGAAAAGGAAAAGGGTTCGGGGCTCGGCATCATCGGCTACGACAGTTACGAGTTCGTGGTCGCCGACGCCGAACGCAGCCGCAGGTTCTACACCGAGATGATGGACGTGCCCGAGGTGGCGCGGCTGGATGAGCCTACGGCGGCAGATCGGGGCGAGGACGCGCTGCTCTTTACCGCCGGCAAGGCGCGTTGTGTGTGCGTTACACCCCGCGATCGCGGATCGTCGGCGGACCGCTGGCTCAAAAGGCATCCCGACGGTGTCCGGATGGTGGGCTTCCGGGTGCGCGATCTCGCGATGACCCGGAGGGTGCTGGAAGAACGCGGCGCCGCGTTTTGCACGGACGTGGAAAATGGGGTCGATGACCAGGGGAGGCCTCACCGCCACTTCGATATCGCCACGCCGCTGGGCGAGGTGCGCTTCCGCTTCGTCGAACGGGCGGCTGATGCCCTGCCGCCCGGCTTCTCACCCCTCGAGGAAGGCCCACAGAGGAACTCGAACGGCTTCCGGATCATCGATCACATCACCTCGAACTTCCTCACAGTCGAACCCCACGTCACTTGGCTGCGCGATGTCATGGGTTTTTCCGAATACTGGCGGGTTCACTTTCACACCGCCGACCTCAACCCGGGATCGGGTGGCTCTGGCCTGGCCTCGATCGTCATGTGGGACTCCGAGTCGGGGATCAAGTTCGCCAACAATGAGCCGGTGACTCCCAACTACGAGGCGAGCCAGATCTACACCTTCATCGAGGCCAACAACGGACCCGGGGTGCAGCATGTTGCCTTTCACGTACCGGTGATCTCGCCTGCCGTCGAGAACCTGCGGCGCTGTGGAATCGAGTTTCTCGACACCCCGGCGACCTACTACGACATGCTGCCGGAACGACTGGCCCGGCAAAAGGTAACGAACTTCGACGAAAAGGTTGAAGAGATGAAGCGTCTCGGCATCCTGGTCGATGGTGACGACGACCGCTACCTGCTGCAGATCTTCATGGTCGAGGGCGGGCTGATGTATGACGATGAGGCGGGGGGGCCTTTCTTTTACGAGGTCATTCAGCGCAAGGGTGCGCGTGGCTTTGGCGAGGGGAACTTCCGCGCCCTCTTTGAATCCATAGAGCGCGACCAGATTCAGCGGGCAGCCGCCGAGGGGCAGCTGAAAGCGGGAGCAGGCTCATAGAATGAATTTGGAATTAGGAAT
>CAYPBC010000166.1:0-1099 GCA_964408845.1 uncultured Thermoanaerobaculia bacterium | reverse complement strand
TTAGGAATTAGGAATGCGGACAACCCTACAACTGCTCGGGGCACTCTCGGGGGAGGACCAGACGGCATTCCTAATTCCTAACTCCTCATTCCTAATTGCGTTTGCTCATTCTATCGTGGCGAGGTGAATAGATGATCCATCGTTTGATGCGTGGCGAGATTCCGGACAAGCCGCATTCCGTCTTCGAGGTCGATGGGAAGCTGATGTTCGAGCACTGCTTCACCCGCATGGGGTTCGAGTCGATCTATACGATCATGTGGCATCGTGAACCGCCGCACTGGGTCGAGTCGGGGGAGGATCTCGGCCGCCACCCGGGATGGGCGGAGGCGGACACGGCCGAGCCGCTACGCCGCTCCCACTACCTGAGTGATCGGCAGGGCGCGGGCGGGAGCCCGTTTCACACGCGGCGGCTGCTGTTTTTAAACTCGGATATCGGTGTCTGGCTGGGCCGCGCCACCGAGAGCGAACCGACCCTGGTCGCCAATGCCGACGGCGATGAGCTGGTTTTTGTACACGAGGGCGCGGGGCGCGTCGAGACCGCACTTGGTGTGGTGCCATTTACGGCACAGGACTACGTTTACGTACCCCGGAGCCTGCCGCACCGATGGATGCTCGATGGCCCGGCGCTGCTGTTGACCGTGGAGGGGCGTTCGCCGGTCCGGGTCCCGAAGCAGTACCGGGTGCCCGAGGGCCAGCTCTCGATGTACGCCCCTTACACCCACCACGACTTTGTCGAACCACAGTGGCCGGAAGGAGGCCCCGAGAGTCTTGACGCGCCGCGCCGGTTGATCGTCCAGAACGGCGGCATGCTGTCCGCCTTCGATCTCTCGCACGACCCCTTCGACGTCGTCGGGTGGGACGGCCAGGTATGGCCCTTCGCCTTCCCAATCCTCGCTTTCCAGCCGAAGACCGGGGCGATCCACCTGCCCCCCACCATCCACACCACCTTTGCCGGCGACGGCTACGTGGTGTGTTCATTCGTGCCGCGGGTGGTGGACTTTGCCGAGGGCGCCATTCCCTGCCCCTATCCACACTCGTCGCCGGACTGCGACGAGATTCTGTTCTACGTTGAAGGCAACTTCACCTCGCGAAAAGGCGT
>CAYPBC010000165.1:0-5391 GCA_964408845.1 uncultured Thermoanaerobaculia bacterium | reverse complement strand
AGCCACTTGAACCAGATCGGGTGATTGGCCTTGTACCATTCGAGAACCTCGCGGATGAGCTTCTTTTTGTCGGGCGGCAGAACGGCATCGTCGATCCGGTCGAAGTGGACCAGCATATGGTCGTCCGACAGGTATTCGATGGCCTCTGAGCACAGAGTCTGGAGTTCATTGCGGATGCGGCCGGAGTCCGAAATCTTGACTGCGCGAGTTCGATAGTCCTGTCCGGCATAGAAGCGGTCGAGGAGGGGTGAGAAGACCATCCGCATCTGGGCCATCGGCTCCATCAGCCGCAGCTCGAGGGTGGCCTCGAGGGTGCCGTTGCGAGTGGCGGCATAGGTTGTGACCCGATAGCGGTCGTCGGCGATTTTCTCCACCCCCGGGTTGCCTGTGTAGGGGTCTGGCAGCATGTATCCAACGAGGGCAAGTACCCGCCACGCCTTCAACGGGAAGAAATCGTCGGCGGTGATGGTGCGCTTGTCCAGCGGCATTAGCGCCTCCTGTGCCGCGCACAAGCTGGTGCGGTAGGCGTCCACCATGCTGGGAGCAATATCGCCGTCGAGAGTGGCTTCGAGACGGGTCGCGAAGTCTTCGTGATAGGGATCGAGAGAGGTCACCAGGCGTTCGTTCTCGATCGGTGCCTTGAACTCGGATGAAAAGATGCACATCGACGTCGAGAGGTCGAAGACGGGATCGAGGCTGGCCGCTTGCATCGCTTCTGCCGAGGCCGCATAGCCGTCGCAGATGAACACGTGGGGGGCGCCGGTGTCGTCGGAGAACGGGCCGACTCGAAAAACCGGGGCGTAGGTGCCCGACTCTGTGAACACCGGCATGCCGGTGCCGGGCATCGGCCAGCTGTCCTCTACCAGGTGGGCGCCAAGCGTACGCCATTCGGCCCACAGTGAGCCAAGGCGGCGTTCGCGGGAGGCGCCGCCGAGGGTCCACACGTGAACATGCTCAGGCGCGATGCCGGGGTAGGTCGCACCGATCGCCTCCATCACCCGTGCCCGGGGCGTGCGGAAGTCGATCAAAACGGACTCCTCCGCCGCGTTTTCCACCACCTCTCGGGGGAGGACCAGGTTGCCCATGTAACCCTCGTAGGGGCGGGCCACCTTGAGCGGTTGGTCAAAGAGATGAAGCACGGTGGTGGGCCCGGTGGGGCTGCCCTTGGCGAAGCGGGAGGTATTCTCGAGGGTGTCCACCGCCGCTCCCCAGACCGTGATGCCGGCATTTTGTAGATCGAGCCAGAACTCCGGCCACTCGTAGGTGGGGTCGTTGACGAGACGGTTGACCCGATGATCGAGGAAGCGCGCCACCTGGGGCCTCGCATAGACACGGCCGAAGCCGAGGAGCGGATTCGAGCCCATCTCCGGAGTCTCCCCAGCCTTCGGCATGAGGCCCTCACCGAGAGAGATCATGACCGCGTGGTTCTCCGGGAGGCTGCGCGTGAGGTACCACAGGGCCTCAGACAGCGCGTAGGCGGAGACCGCGTCAGCGTCCTTTTTTACCCGGTTGATGCCGGCCTTGTCGAGCTCGGCACCCTCACCCCAACGTCCGAATAGGCGGGTGCCTAGGGCAGTGACTGCGGCTGCCGCAATGAATGCGCGCTCCAGGGATCCCCCGACAAACGAACTTGTCTCGGTGCCGGATTCGCCGGTCAACCGTATGTCGACGTCCTCCAGCCAGAGGTGGAAGCGGCCGAGAATTGCCCTCGTGTCGAAGGCCCACTGTGAGATCCGGTTGCGCCGATCCATGTCCATCACGATTTTCCTCCTGCTCCAGACTGTGCCATGGCGGCGTGTGTGACTCAAGCTCGATCCAGCGTACGTTAAAACGTTAAACGTTAGAACGTTCCGCTCGCCCTCCCAATGATCAACAACCCTACGCCAGCGGCGGTGAAAACGTTCTAACGTGAAACCTCCAAACGTTCAAACGTTCTCTCGCCACCATTCGAGAAGATCGTCGAGGGTCTGTTCGAGCGGGATCTCGGGTCGCCACCCGGTCATCGCGGCAAAAAGTGAGCCGTCGCCCACCAGCATCGAGATATCGGCGGGGCGCAGACGGTCGGGGTCAACCTCGACCTCGATCTCGGCCTCCGACCGACTGAGAAGGAGATCAAGGATTTCGCGGATGCCGACCCCCCGGCCCGAACACACGTTGTAGGCTTGGCCGGCGCGTCCGTCGGTAGCTGCCAGCCAGTAGGCGCGGACGATGTCCCGGACGTCGCAGAAATCCCGGATGGCATCGAGGTTTCCAACCGCCAATAGCGGCGGGTTGAGGCCACGCTCGATCCGGGCGATCTGGCGGGCGAAGCTCGAGGCGACGAACTGGGCCGACCGGCGGGGCCCGGTATGTGGGAAGAGCCGCAGACGAATGGTGGGCAGGCCGAACCCGCGATGATATTGAGCGGCGATGAGGTCGAGGGATGCCTTGCTCACCGCGTAGGGTGAAATGGGTCGCAGTGGGAAATCCTCGAGGATGGGTTGCCGGTCTGCCGGCACCGGACCGTAGATCTCGGCCGAGGAGGACACCACGACCCGGGGAGCTTCCTCGAGCATCCGTAATGCCTCGAGGAAGTTGACGGTCCCAACCGCGTTGACCTCGAGCACGCGGCCGGGTCGTTCCCACGATGAAGAGACCGAAGAGGAGGCCGCGAGATGGAAGACAATCTCCGGCTGAGCATTCTCGACGGCTGCAATGAGAGAGGGGAAATCGGTGAGGTCTCCGCTGACCGCGGTGACCGTGGGTGGCGCCTCGCCCGGTTCGGCATCCGAGACGAGGCCCCATACCTCGGCCTCGGGAGCAACATCGGCGATGTGCTCCGCGAGATAGTGGCCGACAAAGCCGGTGACGCCTGTGATCAGGACTCGCATGGACGATCCAGGTAGCGAGAGAGCGCATCCTGCCACGACGGCATGGGTCGGCCGAGGGTGGACTCCAAGCGTGCGGTGTCGAGCACCGAGTACGCGGGGCGGGGAGCGGGGCGCAGGAACTCGTCGGTGGCGACGGGCAGGATCTCCACATCGGCGCCGAGGTGCATGGTGATCGCGACTGCCAGACCGTGCCAGGTCGTGTCGCCGGTGTTGACGGCGTGCACGATTCCATCGGCGTCTGAATCTGCGAGATCGAGGACCGCGGCCGCAAGATCTGCGCAGTAGGTCGGGCATCCACTCTGGTCGGCGACAACCTTCATCGTGGTCGCACCACCATCGATCTGGGTCCGAATGGCCTCGACGAAGTTGTGACCACCGTGGCCGAAGAGCCAAGCGGTGCGCACCACCAGGTGCCGCTCGGCACCCGACGCATACTCCTCACCACGCAGCTTGGTGCGGCCATAGGCGCTGGCCGGCGCCACCGGATCGTCCTCGGTGTAGGGGCGGTCGGCGGTGCCAGGGAAAACGTAATCTGTCGATATTTGAATGAGACGCGCGTCTACCCGGTTGCAGGCAGCGGCCAAATAGCCCACCGCTGTGCCATTTGTAGCCAGCGCGAGTCCCTCGTTGGACTCGCAGTCGTCAACTCCGGTGAAGGCGGCACAATTGATGACCGTTGACGGTTGTGCGGCCACGATCCAGTCGTCAACCGCCTCGGGCTCACGGATATCCAGGGTGTCGATGTCGCGGCCCTCATGTTCTCGGCCGCGATCCTCACATGCTACGGCGAGGGCCCGCCCAAGCTGACCGTGGACGCCGGTGATCAGGATGCCGTCTGCCATGACTGCGGATGGTAGCAGATGGGGAAGGGCGCAGGGTGCAGGGTTCAGGGCACAGGGTTCAGGGCCGTCCTTGAACCCTGTGCCCTGCGCCCTGTGCCCTGTGTCGGAATACGTTACCCTTGCAGATGATTATCAATGCCGAGGGAGATCGAGTCATGAGTAACGTGGTGGTGATCGACAGCGAAGAAAACGACCCATCCGCGACGATCGCGGCCAACGGTGACAACTCGATCCCCCGCGGAGAGGAGACGCGCATCATCGCCTCGATCGCCGAGCACATGGCGGCGGTCATGGGCGAGCTCAAGCTGGATCTCGAGGATCCCAATTACGCGGAGACGCCGGAACGGATCGCCAAGATGTATCTCGAGATGTTCCACGGCCTCCGCGAGGGCGCCGAGCCGAAGGTCACGACCTTCCCCAACGATGAGGGCTACCACCACATGGTGATCGAGAAGGAGATTCCCTTCTATTCCATGTGCGCACACCATTTTGTCCCGTTCTACGGACATGCCCACATCGCGTACATTCCGGAGTCGACGATTGTAGGTCTTTCCAAGCTGCCGCGCGTTCTCGAGTTCTACGCCAAGCGCCCGCAGCTGCAGGAGCGGCTGACCGAGCAGGTGGCCGAATTCCTGTGGTCCAAGCTCGAGCCGCAGGGAGTGATGGTGGTCATCGAGGCGCGCCACCTGTGCGTGGAGATGCGTGGGGTCAAGAAAGCCGGTGCCATGACAACGACCTCGGCCCTACGCGGCTGCTTTGCCGATCGCATGGTGCGCGAGGAGTTTCTCGCCCTGCTCGGCCGCCAAGCAGCCTGGTAACTGGTAGGTATTAGCGATTAGCTCATCGCAGGGTTCGACCGAATTCCTGGGCGGGCGGGGAACCCAATACCCAATACCCAATACCCAATACCTAATACCTTCCTTAGCGCTCCACCTCGAGGAAGAGGTATACCCGGCGCGTGGCCTCGAGTACGCTTCCGCGCAGCTTGAACTTCTGGACGGACTCTTTGAGACGGTTGGTTGACGTGGCGACCGGCTTGCACTCGACGCGGTCGAGCGGTCCTCCGCCCGAGTCCTCGAGGAGCGCGATCACCAGGACCTTGACCTTTTCCCTATTCGAGCTGACGAACTCCAGCTCTATGGTGACCGGTATGTCCTTGTCGGCCACGATTTCCTGGCCGTCCTTGATGTGAATCGCGAATCGGGTCCAGCGGACGCCGTCGACCTCGACATTCGGTTCCAAATCGGTGTCAATCCGGTACTCGAATTCCTCCTGGAAGGGATTATCGACTGGGCGGTACTCAACTTCCTGCGCGGTGGCCGAACCGACCAGCCCGACCATCAACAAGAAAGCTGTGACCAATGCTCCGTGTCGCATCTCGTGAAGCGCCCCCGCTTCGCAATTTTGTCCAATAGCGAGTATACATCGAAAATGAACGTGATCCAGGTCACAAAGGAAATCGGTCGCGACTGTGCGTCGCGACCGATGGATTCGGTATTGGTCCGTCGTAGCCGGAAGATGGTGAAAAATGCAGGTTGTTACTGATGGATGGTCATGCCCTTGGACACCGCGGAAGCGTCACCCGATACAACCGAGCAGATCGAGAGCTTTTCCTTGACCTGATCGACCTTCAGTTGGGCGAACTCGGTCATGCTCTCGTCCAGCACCTCGCCGGTGTC
>CAYPBC010000164.1:2202-5402 GCA_964408845.1 uncultured Thermoanaerobaculia bacterium | reverse complement strand
AGGTACCGCGCATGCTGTCCTGGCCGCTGAGACGAACCGGGGTCCCCTCAATGAGAAGGGTGCCAAAGGCCAGCAATTCGCCAAGCGCCCAGTCGACCGTACCCCTCTCCTCGACGGCTTGCAGCTGCGCCGGCAGTCGCCGGCCGACCTTTCGGTTGAGCTGAAAATCATCGGGGACGGTGGTCAACGCGGTGACTACCTCGACCAGCTCCTCGTACGCTGCCCCGGTGTTGGTGCAGTCGAAGCAGTATTCATGGTCGAATCCTGCCCAGATGCCGGCAAACGCGTGGCCGTCCCTCTCGTCGAGGACGCAGGCCTCCTTGACGCCCTCGAAGGCATCGAGAAGCCTGCCCTGGAGCGAGTTCGTGAGCTCTTCGCTCTCCTCCAGCGTCATGTCGTGAGCGCCCTCCAGCTCGAGCTGGTAGAGGGCGCGGGTCGACGGACGGTTGTGGATCTTTTGGTACATCAGCGGCTGAGTGAAGGCGGGCTCGTCGCCCTCGTTGTGTCCATGCTTGCGGTAACAGACCATGTCGACGACAACGTCGCGCCCAAACTCCTGGCGAAACCTGAGTGCGAGGTCGACGATGTACACCACGGCCTCGGGATCGTCGCCATTGACGTGGAAGATCGGCGCCTCGACCATCTTCGCGATATCGGTCGGATAGCGGGTGGAGCGGGACTCGCCGGGGAGGGTGGTAAAACCGATCTGGTTGTTGACGACGATGTGGACGGTGCCGCCCGTGGCGTAGCCTTTGAGCTGGGAGAGATTCAGAGTCTCGGCGACCAGACCCTGGCCGGCAAAGGCGGCGTCGCCGTGGATCAGCAACGGCAACACCTTGGTCCTCGTCGCTGTGTCGTCACGCCGCCGCTGCTTGGCGCGGGTGCGGCCCTCGACCACTGGGTCGACTGCTTCGAGATGGCTGGGGTTGGCGGTCAGGCTGATGTGGATCTCGGCGCCGGAGGTGGTGTGGTAGTCCGAGCTGAAGCCGCGGTGGTACTTGACGTCGCCGTCACCTCCGTAGGGGTCGGGGCGGACGTTGTCCTCGAACTCGTGGAAGATCATCGCATAGGGCTTCTGGAAAATGTTGGCGAGAACGTTGAGGCGGCCGCGGTGGGCCATGCCCATCACGACCTCCTCGGCTCCGGTCTCGGCGGCGGTCTCCATGAACTGGTGGATAGCGGGAATCAGCGATTCGGCGCCCTCAAGCGAGAACCGTTTCTGACCCTGGTAGCGGCCGTGGGTAAAGCTTTCGAAGAGCTCAGCGTCGATGAGCTGGGCCAGGATTCGGTGCTTTTTTTCGCGGTCGAAGTCGGGCCGGCTGCGGGACGGCTCCATTTCGCTCTGCAGCCACCGCCGCACCGCCATGTCCTGGACGTGCAGGTATTCGGCGCCGATGTTACGGCTGTAGGTGTCCCTGAGAACCGAGATGATCTCGCGCAGGCTGAGCGGGCCTGGTCCGCCGAGATGGCCGGTGTCATACATCTCGTCGAGGTTCTCTTCACTCAAACCGAAGGTCTCGAGCTCGAGCAGGGGGTGGGTCTCCAGGTTGTCGCCGAGCGGGTCGAGATCGGCGATCAGGTGGCCGAGGTTGCGGTAGGCGAAGATGAGGCTGGCGACCTTCGACTGGTCGGCGGCCCGTTCGGTTGCGACCTCACCGGTGGGGCTGCAGGCGAGGTCGAAACCGGTGAAGAAGAGCCGCCACTCGTCGCTCAAAGATGCTGGATCCCGCTGCCATTGCCGGTATTGCTCCTCGACATAATCGGCGCTGGCGGCCAGAGCCAGGTTCTCGGGTGGTTGTTGATCCCGCATGCCTCTCCAGTGTTTCTCGGCGGTTCCGAGCCGCGTCCTTAGCTCCTAACCCAATTTTGGATTATGGCATTTCCTCAGGGCCGCGGTTACAATGCACCGCGATGGTACTCGCGAATAAGAATTATTCGTAGCAACTCCGGAGCAAGCCAATGAAAACGATCGTTGACAACCCGAGCAACGTGAGGTCGGCCGACATTATTGTCGGGATTCCGTCGTACAACGAGGCTGACTGCATCTCGGTGCCGACCGACACCGCGAGCCGTGGCCTCGAGGAGTATTTCCCGCAGGCGAAGTCCGTCATCATCAACGTCGACAACAACTCCAGCGACGGGACTCGCGATGCATTCATGGACACCCCGACCAAGGTGCCCAAGATCTACATCTCGACCCCCGAGGGCGTGAAGGGCAAGGGCAACAACCTCCGCAACCTCTTCAAGGCGGCGATCGAGCTCAACGCGCAGGCGGTAGCGGTGGTGGACGCGGACCTCAAGAGCATCACCCCGCAGTGGATTCAGTACCTGGTGGAGCCGCTGATGGGGCGCTTCGACTATGTCAGCCCAATCTACCTGCGCCACAAGTACGATGGCACCATCACCAACCACATCGCCTACCCGATGATCCGGACCCTCGGCGGTCTGCGGGTGCGCCAGCCCATCGGTGGTGACTTTGGTTTTTCGGGACGGGCCGCACGCGGGTTTCTGGCCGAAAAGCTGTGGACCGAAAAGACCGGCAATTTCGGCATCGACATCTGGATGACCACAATCGCGGTGGCACGTCAGTTCAACGTCTGCCAGGCGTTTTTGGGGACGCCGAAGATCCACCGTCCCAAGGATCCGGCCGGGGATCTGGCACCAATGTTCACGCAGGTGGTCGCGACCCTCTTCGATCTGATGATCGATTTCGAGTACCTGTGGAAGTACGTGGGGCCGAGCCGCCCGAGCAGCATCTACGGTTTCGGCCAGGGAATGGACCAGCCCGCGCCAGCCGTCGATGTGAGCACCGACAAGCTCTTTGCGAGCTTCAAACAGGGTTGGGAAACTCACGGCGATCTGTGGCGAGAGGTGATCCCGCTTGCCGATTTTCGCGGCATCGAAGAAATGGCTGCGATCGAGACCGAGGGGAGCTTCACCTTCTCGTCCGCGCTGTGGGCGCGCATCATCTTCAACTTCGCCGTCGCCTACCGCAACGCCGACGAGGCCGATCGCGACAGGCTCATGGAGGTGCTGATCCCTTTCTACCACTCGCGGGTCCTCTCCTTCGTCAACAAGACCCGGAATTTCGATGCCCGGGAGGCGGAGGAGTATCTCGATCGCACCTCGAGGGTATTCGAGGCCGAGAAGTACTATCTGATCGATCGCTGGGATCACGCCAAATCGGTCAACGGCAGGCT
>CAYPBC010000164.1:0-2102 GCA_964408845.1 uncultured Thermoanaerobaculia bacterium | reverse complement strand
TAGAATGCCTCCATGAAATCACTGTCACGGGAAAAGGCTGAGTTTCTCCGGGTACTCGCGGCCCGCATCGTGCCGGAGACTGCGGAGCTCGATTCGGCGGGGATGGGCCGTTTGATTGGTCTCATCGACGAAGCGCTGCTCGAGCGGCCGCCTTCGGTACGGCGGCAGTTCGGGACCTACCTGGGTCTCCTGCGGTGGGCGCCGCTGGCGCGCTTCGGAAGGCCGTTCGAAAAATTGAGTACGGACCGGCAGGATGCCGTGCTGCGCTGGTTCGAGGGCTGTCCGGTCGGGCTTCTCCGCTCGGGGTTTTGGGGCCTCAAGGTACTGATATTCATGGGCTACTACGGGCAGCCGGAAACCAACTCGGAGGTCGGCTATGCGCCGCAGCGCGACGGCAGGGCGGGTCTAGATGCAAGAGCGTGAGTACGACATCGTCATCATCGGTTCCGGGGCCGGTGGTGGTGCGGCTGCCAAGGAGCTGGCGCCCCTGTGCGCCGACGGCGTGCGTATCGCTGTCCTCGAAATGGGCGCCAAGCTCAAGGAAGAGGAATACACCGGACGTGAGGTCGAGATGTCTCGGCGGCTCTACATCGACTCCGGCGGAACCCTGACCAAGGACCGTGCAATGACCCTGGCCTATGGCCAGGCCTACGGTGGCTCGACGGTGGTCTACACGGGAACCTCGCTGACCATGCCGGAGGATGTCGTCGAGCGTTGGAACGTGCCCGGTCTCGAGTACGAGGACCTCCACCGTCGATCCCTGAAGTATCTCGAGGAGAACAACGTCCACCTCCTGCCCGATGACGAGCTCAACGACAACAACCGCCTCTTTCTCGAAGGCTGCACCAAGCTCGGTTACCACGTCGAGCAGTTTCCGATCAACGTCAAGGGCTGCCTCTCCTCGAGCCTGTGCAATCTCGGTTGCCCCAACCAGGCCAAACAGGGCACCCATCGCGTGCAGCTGCCGGCAGCCGAGGCGGGGGGCGTCGAGGTGATCACCAACTGCCGGGTGACCAAGATCGCGGACCGGGTCTGCGAGGCGGTGGTGACGGATCCCGGCTTCGGCGAGCCTTCACCATGGGCGCCGGGCGAGTACCGGGTCAAGGCGAAGGTTGTCGTCGTGTGTGCGGGCGGCGCGGTCAACTCCGCGGCCCTCCTCCTGCGCTCGGGCTTTGGCGAGCGGCTGCCGAATCTCGGCCGCTACATCACCCTCCACCCGGCACTGATTCTGGTTGGAGAGCACGATCGTCCGATCACCAACTTCTACGGCCACCCCAAGAGCTACTACTGCGACGAGTACTGGAAGAGCGACGCCTTTCTGCTCGAAACCTGCATGTACTTCCCCTTCGTCACCGCCAAGAACCTCATCGGCTTTGGCGCCGAGCACTCCGAGCTGATGCGCGCATTTCCACGTTTGCAGATGATCCTGGTCCTCGCTCTCGATCCCGCCATCGCCGACAACCGGGTCACGGTGGACTCCGACGGCAACCCGGTGGTCGACTACACCCTCACCGATGGCGTCCTCGACACCCTCCACGCCTCGATGCTGGCGAGCACGCGGATCTTCTTTGCCGCCGGCGCGAAGCGTGTGCATGCCCCAGCGGGTACGACCTTTTTCATCGATGCGGCCGATGCCGGGCGGATCGACGAGTTGATTCCGAGAGAAAACGTCCTCCCCGGGAAGATCTCGATCACCAGCGCCCATCTCATGGGAGGCTGTCGAATGGGAGGCGGCCCGGCCGACTCGGTCACCGATGGATGGGGGAGGGTGCACGGCATACCGTGGCTGTTCGTCGCCGACTCGAGCCTCTTCCCACGATGCTCGGAGATCAACCCCTACGTCACCGTCATGGCTCTCGCCGACCGGGTCGCCGAGGGGATCCGCGGCAATGCGGGGGAGCTTCTGTCGTCATGAAGACGCGGGCGGCAAAAGCGATCGTGCAGGCGCTGTTGGACGAGGACGTTCGTTATGTCTTCGGCATCCCGGGGACTCACAACATCGAACTCTACGATGCCCTCGCCAAGAGCGAGCGCTGCGAGCCGGTGCTGGTGACCTCGGAGGTGGCAGGGGCCTTCCTCGCCGAAGGGTACTCGCGATCATC
>CAYPBC010000163.1:1838-5452 GCA_964408845.1 uncultured Thermoanaerobaculia bacterium | reverse complement strand
GTACCGAAGCGGCGCTCGATCTCCTGGCGTGTCATCTCGAGGAAGTAGGCGCCGTTCTCCACACGCTCGCGATGGAGCTCGACGCCGAGCGGCTGCGCCACCGCCTCCTCGAAGGCGGCGGCATCGATGAATCCAAGCTCGAGCATTCGTTGCAGGACCTTGTTGCGGCGGTTGAGAGCGTTTTCTGGGCGTCTGACCGGGTCGTACTTATTGTTGGCGCTCGGGATCATTCCCGCCAGCAGTGCCGCCTCGGAAAGGCTGAGCTCGATCGCCGGTTTTTGGAAGTAGAGCTCGGACGCCGCCTGTACACCGTAGGCGCCATGACCGAGGAAAATCTGGTTGGCGTACAGGGTGAGAATCTGGTCCTTCGAGTACCGTTTCTCGATGTCGAGAGCGAGCAGAGCCTCCTTGACCTTGCGGCCGATCGTGCGCTCACGTTTCAAAAAGAGGTTGAGCGCGAGCTGCTGTGTCAGGGTCGAGGCCCCGCCGCGCGACCCGATCCGGCGATCCAGCACGCTGTACCAGACCGCCCGTAGGATCGCCTTCGGGTCGACCCCGCCGTGGGTGAAGAAGTCTGCATCCTCGATCGCCACCACTGCCAGCTTGAAGTCGTCCGGGATCTCCTCCGGTCGCAGTACCACCCTTTGTTCGAGGGCGTAGGACGCCACCTGTCCGCCGTCGGCTGCGTAGATCCTGGTCGTCGCGGCCGGCTCGAAGGTGGCCAACAGATCGACCTGGGGCACGTGCAGCGACTGGGCGACGATCCACCCCACCAGGGCCCCCGCCAGGCACCCCGCCACCGCGGCCCACAGGACCACGGTGACCACAGACATGAGGCTCCCGCCAAATAGCGGTTTCTTCTTGGCGCCGGTGGTTTTCCTCTTCGCCGTAGTCTTTTTCTTCACCGCAGGCTTCTTCTTCGGGACGATCTTCTTCTTGATCACGTGGGGACTTTAGCAGATGCCGGCGCCCTCTCGAATGGCGGAAAGTGGGCTTTTTCGTGGCGGAAAGCCAATGGCGGGAGGATTCGTTTTGGTTTTGAGTGTTGAACCGCCCAACAGGACGGGACGTGGGTCATCTATCATTCCGTGGATGGTGCAAGTGGTTCTCGGTCTTGGCGGTAACAAGGGTGACTGCTGGATGGCGTTCTCCGAATGCCTCGCGGCCCTCGCCGCGGAAGGTCGAGTGGTTGAAGTCTCCAGGCTGTGGCGAACGCGGGCCATCGGCCCGCCTCAACCCGACTACCTGAACGCGGCCGCGCTCGTCGAGTGGTCGGACGACCCCCGTACCCTGCTCGCACGATGCCTCGATCTCGAGGCCGCGGCCGGTCGCGAACGTTCGGCACATGCGCCTTCGGGACCACGGACGCTCGACATCGATCTCCTGGTTTCCGAGTCGGTGGTGTGCCGCGGGCCTGTGCTGAACCTCCCCCACCCCCGGCTGCACGAGCGCCGATTTGCTCTCGAGCCGGCGGCCGAGGTCGCGCCGGACTGGACCCATCCCCTCCTCGGGCGCACGATCGCGAAGCTGGCCGAAGAGGCACGGGAGAGAGAGCCGGATGCGATCCTCGAAGTTTTCAACTTCGAATTCTCAATTTTTAATTCTTAATTCTCAATGCCCATCTCGCCCCGGGTTCGGGGAATGGTGAGCGGAATTCAAAATCGAGAATTGAGAATTATGCGATGGGTCGTGAGCCGGGTTTGGCGATTGGCACGCCGTCCCGGCACAGGGGGCACTCGTCGGCAGTCCAGGTCGGGAAGTCAACCTCGAGCAAGGAGCGGCTCGGCAACGGAGCGAAAGGCTGGGCGATTCCCGAGCGGTTGATCATCGAGGCCACGCCGATCACCGCGGCCCCGAGGCCCTCGAGAATGTCGATCACCTCGCAGGTCGAACGCCCGGTGGTGACCACGTCCTCGATCACCACGACCCGTTGCCCGGACGTGACGCCGAACCCGCGGCGCAGGACCATTCTGCCTTCGCTACGCTCGGTGAAAAGAAACGGAAGGTCGAGGGCACGCGCCGTCTCATGGCCGATGATCAGCCCACCCATGGCTGGGGCAATGACGATGTTTGGATCGAGACCCGCATCGGCGATAGCGGCGGCGAGCAGCCCGCCGGCGCGATCCGCCCGGCGCGGATGGGCGAGGTAGAGGGCGCATTGGAGGTAGTCCCCGGAATGGAGACCGGAGGAGAGGAGAAAGTGCCCCTTCTGATGTGCGCCGCATGCGGTCAACTCGTCAAGCGCGAAACCGGTGCTCACGGTTGCTCCCGCTCGATGCCGTAAGCGCGCATCTTCTTGTAGAGGTTCGAGCGCGGCGTGCCGATGACACGGGCTGTGGCGGCAACATTCCACCCGTTGCGCTCGAGGTGATGGAGCAGGTAGGCGATCTCGGACTGCCGCTGAAATTCCTGCAGCGACGCCAGATCGAGGAGAGCGTCAACTGCACCTCCGGCCGGCAGGGCCGGAAGGTTGACACTGTGGATCGTGTCGTCGAGCTCCATGATCACCTCACGCTCGACGACGTTTTTGAGCTCGCGCACGTTACCCGGCCACGGGTGGAGCATCATCTTCGTCAATGCGTTGTCGCTCCAGGTCTTCAGGCGCCGGTTGTACTCGCGACAGAACTGGTCGGTGAGGTGCTCCACAAGAGGAGCAATGTCCTCCGGATGCTCGCGAAGTGGCGGCGTGCGCAGAACCACCACCGCCAGCCGGTAATAAAGATCTTCGCGGAAGGCGCCGGCCTGGACCTCGGCCACCAGGTCCTTATTGGTGGCGGCGATCACGCGGACGTCGACTTGGAAAGCACTGCCGGCGCCGACCGGTTCCACCTCGCCGTCTTGCAGCACCCGCAGCACCTTGGCCTGGGTCTTGAGGCTCATGTCCCCGACCTCGTCGAGGAAGATCGTGCCGCCATCGGCCTGGACGAACTTGCCGACCTGGCGGCGGTGGGCGCCGGTGAATGATCCCTTCTCGTGGCCGAAGAGTTCCGACTCGATGAGCTCCTCTGGAATGGCCGCGGAGTTGACGCGCACAAAGGGCTTTCGTGCGCGATCGGAAAGGTGGTGGAGCCGGCGAGCCGCCAGCTCCTTGCCGGTGCCCGATTCCCCCTGGACCATCACGGTGGCGTGGGACGGTGCGACGCGGGCGATCTCGTCTCGGAGCTGCCGCATTGCCGTGCTGTCGCCAAGCAGCGGCGGCGGTTCCACCGTCCCGCCCAGATCCCGCGCAACCCGTCCCTGAGCCACGGCGCCGCGAACCGCCAGCAGCAGATCGGCGCGGTCCGGCGGTTTGGTCAGATAACCCGCAGCGCCGGCCTCCAGGCACTCGCTCGAGGTGAACTCGTCACCATGGCCTGTGAGGATGACAATCGGGATTTCGAGGCCGCGCTGGCGGAGATTATCCATCAGCCCGAGGCCGTCCATCCCAGGCATTTTGATGTCGAGGAGGGCGGCATCTGGAGGGTTGGCGTCGAGCGCGTCAAGCGCCTGGAATGCGTCGTTCGCCTCCTCGACGTCGTAACCCTCTGCGCCCAGGATTCGCCGCAGGACCTTGCGGACCCCCGCGTCGTCGTCAACGATCAGAACTGTGCCTTCCATGCGCACCATGGTAGCAG
>CAYPBC010000163.1:0-1738 GCA_964408845.1 uncultured Thermoanaerobaculia bacterium | reverse complement strand
TCGAACCTGACGCCCTGAGCCAGCGGCAGCTCGCCGCCCCAGTTGATGGTGCATGTCTGGCGGCGCATGTAACCCTTCCAGGCATCCGAGCCGGCCTCGCGGCCGCCACCCGTGTGTTTCTCGCCGCCGAAGGCGCCGCCGATCTCGGCTCCCGAGGTGCCGATGTTGACATTGGCGATGCCGCAGTCAGAACCCTCGTGGGAAAGGAAGCGCTCGGCCGTGCGCATGCTCTCGGTGAAGACCGCCGACGACAGACCCTGGTCGACCGAGTTGTGCATCGCTATAGCCTCGTCGAAGGTCTCATACTCGAAGACATAGAGGATCGGGGCGAAGGTCTCCTCGCGCGTGATCTCCATGCCGGCTTGCGCCTTGACGATGGTGGGTTCGACAAAGAACCCCTCGCGGTCAGGCCGGCCGCCGCCGCAGAGAATCTCGCCCCCCTGCTCGCGGACGGCGTCGAGAGCCGCGAGGTGGTCGTCCACCGCGCGCTGGTTGATCAGCGGGCCCATGAGGATGCCGTCCTCCAGCGGATCACCGATGGTGATGCTGGGGTAGGCCTTGACCAGACGCTCGATCACCTGCGGTGCGATGCCCTTCTGCAAGAAGAGGCGCCGCAAGCTGGTGCACCGTTGGCCGGCAGTCCCCACCGCGGCAAAGAGGATGGCGCGCAGGGCGAGGTCGAGATCGGCGTCGTCCGTGACGATGATCGCGTTGTTGCCGCCGAGCTCGAGGATGCTGCGGCCAAAACGACGGGCGGTGGTCTCGGCGACGTGGCGGCCCATCTTCGTGGAACCGGTAAAGGAAACCAATGGCACCCGCTCGTCATTGATCAGGCGCTCGCCGACGCTGCGGCCGGGACCGATGATGAGGTTGAAGATGCCTTGCAGATCGTGGCGTTCCATCACCCGGTTGCAGATGTGCTGGACGGCGACCGCAGTCAGCGGCGCGTCCGAGGACGGCTTCCAGACCACGGTGCCGCCACAGACGGCGGCCAGGGCGGCGTTCCAGGCCCATACGGCAACCGGGAAGTTGAAGGCCGAAATGACGCCCACTACGCCGAGCGGATGCCACTGCTCGTACAGGCGATGGCGCGGGCGCTCCGATGTCATGTTTGGGCCATAGAGCTGGCGCGACAAACCGACCGCGAAGTCGCACATGTCGATCATTTCCTGGACCTCGCCGAGGCCTTCCGAGAGGATCTTGCCCATCTCCAATGACACCAGGCGGCCGAGAGGTTCTTTGAAGATCCGAAGCTCGTTGCCGAGCTCTCGCACGAGATCGCCGCGGACCGGCCCGGGCACCATTCGCCACGACGTGAAGGCCTCGGCGGCGGTGGCCACCACCTTTTCGTAAGCCGCTTCATCCGCCTGAATGATCGAGGCAATCGGCTCGCCGTCGGTCGGGTTGACCGACACCAGCACCGTTTTTTCGTCGGGAGCGATCCACTCGCCGGTGCAGGCACCAAGATTCGAATCTTTGATCCCGAGCTCGAGCTGGAGACCCAGGTCCGAAAAAAACTTCTTCATCTCACCGAGAATGTCACTCATGATTTCCTCCCACGGCAACTCGCAACGGCGGGGAGTGTACACGTCACTTCACCCCCTGCCAACCCACTGATTTCACAAATTCTCAATTCTCAATTCTCAATTATTAATTGGCCCCCGCGTACCCTCGAATTTTTCCGGGAAGTTGGCTGGTAATTCAAAATTGAGAATTGAGAACTGAGAATTGAGGGCCC
>CAYPBC010000162.1:4426-5483 GCA_964408845.1 uncultured Thermoanaerobaculia bacterium | reverse complement strand
TCTAGCCCGCCTCGAACGGCGTCCAACTTTCACCGGCGAGACTGCAAGCGATCCGTTCGGCGGCACGACCGTCTCCATACGGGTTGGCCTGCCCGGTCATAGCCGCGCGGGCCTCGGGATCCTCGAGCAGGAGCGTGGTCTCGGCGACGATTGTTTCACGATCGGTGCCGACGAGACGCGCGACACCCGCATCAACGCCTTCCGGCCGCTCGGTGGTGCGACGCAGCACCAATACCGGCGTGGAGAAGGTGGGCGCCTCCTCCTGGATGCCGCCGCTGTCGGTGAGGATCAGCCGCGCCCGCCGCTGGTGCCTCACCAGCTCGAGATAGTCGAAGGGCTCACACAGCTCGACGTTGGCGAGGCCGGAGAGCATCTCCTCCGCGGCACGGATCACGTTGGGGTTGCGGTGAACCGGGTAGATCCAACGGTGATCCGGAAACCTCGCGGAGAGCTCGCGGATCGCCTCGAAGATCTGCCTGATCGGTTCGCCAAAGCTCTCCCTGCGGTGCACGGTGATCAACACCTCATCCCGCACAGGTTCGGGGGGAAGGATGTCGGCCACCTGGAGCAGGGCGTCGATACCGGTATTGCCGGTGAGGTGGATCCGCTCGTCCGCCACGCCCTCCTGTCGCAGCGCATCGGCGGCGCGGACGGTTGGGGCGAACAGAGCCTCGGCGAACACATCGATGATCCGGCGGTTGGCTTCCTCCGGGAAGGGGTGGCGGAGGTCGCCGGTGCGCAGGCCGGCCTCCACATGGCCGACCGGAATGCCCCGATGAAAGGCCGCCAGGGCCACGACCATCGCCGTGGTGGTGTCGCCCTGCACCATCACCCAGTCGGGCTTGGTCTTCCCCAACACCTTGTCCACGCCCTCGAAACAGCGCGCACTGAGCCCATTCAGGGTCTGATCCGGCCGCATGAGGTCGAGGTCGATGTCGGCCTCGAGCGCGAAGACCTCATGCACCTGGTCCATCATGGCGCGGTGCTGAGCGGTCGCGCACACCACGACCTCGAATCGATCGGATCGCCGCCTGAGCTCGCGCACGACCGGCGCCAT
>CAYPBC010000162.1:0-4326 GCA_964408845.1 uncultured Thermoanaerobaculia bacterium | reverse complement strand
CCACGACCTCGAATCGATCGGATCGCCGCCTGAGCTCGCGCACGACCGGCGCCATTTTGATGGCTTCCGGGCGCGTACCGTAGGCGATCAGGACCTCGAGCATGCCGTGACCTTAACCCGACCCAGTCCTCACGTCGAGGGCGCTGTCTTCCCCCGAGAGTAGATACCAGCCATGATTCCGAGTCGCCGGCGGAGTGATACACTCGCTTCAAACGGAAGATCGATCCCCTCCCCTGGCGACCTTCGAGGCGCTTTGGATTCAAAGGGAAGCCCTCACCCGGGCGGTCTTCGTGCCAAAAACACGGCCGGCCATCAGCCGGACGAGGCTGTGGAGGAAACGATGGAAAAAGGGACCGGTGCTCGATTTGCCCTGATCATGACCACGTTCGCTCTCGTGGGGGGGGCCGCCCTGTCGGGAGCGGCAGAGCCCGCGGAGGTACAGCCCTGGGTGATTGAAAACACCCGAGGGGGCGCCGAGGCGGAGTTCTTCGTTGTCCTGCACGATCAGGCGGATCTCTCGCCCGCTTATCACATGGCGACCAAGGCCGAGCGTGGCTGGTTCGTATTCAACAGCCTGCAGCAGACGGCCGAAAGCAGCCAAGCGGACCTTCGAGGCTGGCTGACGGCAAACAAAGTCTGGCATCGCCCCTACTACATCATCAATGCAATCCTCGTCCGTGGCGACGCAGTTCTCGTCGAAGAGCTCGCCCACCGCGGTGATGTGCTCCGCATCGAGGGCAACCCCCACGTCCAGAACGATCTTCCACGGTCCGTTCCCGCACCTGAGTCGAGCGCGCCGGACACCATCGAGTGGGGTATCGCCCGCACCAACGCACCGGAGGTGTGGGCGATCGGCTTCACAGGCCAGGGCGTGGTGGTTGGCGGCCAGGACACCGGCATCGACTGGGACCACGCGGCCATCAAGAACCAGTATCGGGGCTGGGACGGCGCCGCCGACCATGATTACAACTGGCACGACGCGATCCACGACTCCTCGGGCAACCCCTGCGGCAACGACTCGCCCGTGCCGTGCGACGACCACGGCCACGGGACGCACACCATCGGCACCGTAGTCGGCGACGACGGGGCGGGCAACCAGATCGGCATGGCGCCTGGCGCCCGGTGGATCGGCTGCCGCAACATGGCTTCGGGAGTCGGCACTCCGGCCCGTTACCTCGAGTGTTTCGAGTTCTTCCTGGCGCCCTACCCGGTGGGCGCCACCCCTGCCGAAGGCGATCCCACGAAGGCGCCCGACGTGACCAACAACTCGTGGAGCTGCCCGCCGGGCCCCCCCCCGGGGGGCGAAGATTGCTCCTGGGATTCTCTAAAGAGTGCGGTTGAGGCGCAGCGAGCCGCCGGCATCATGACGGTGGTATCGGCGGGTAACGAAGGATCGTCGTGCGGCTCGGTCGGCAACCCGCCGGCGATCTACGATGCCTCGTTCTCGGTGGGTTCGACGACCTCCAGCGATAGCCTCTCGTCGTTCTCCAGTCGCGGGCCAGCCGTGGCCAATCAGGGCGACCCCACCCTCATGAAGCCCGACATCGTCGCCCCCGGCTCGAATGTGCGCTCGTCCCTGCCCGGGGGCGGTTACGGCAGCATGAGCGGCACCAGCATGGCGGGCCCCCACGTCGCCGGCGCCGTCGCCTTGGCGTGGTCGGCCAAACCGGCGCTCAAGAACAACATCAACGCCACCGAAATCCTCCTCGAGGACGCGGCTTTCCGCCTGACCAATGTCGTCGAGGCCTGCGGCGGTGATTACGTCAACGGCCCCAACAACTCGTGGGGTTACGGCCTCGTCGATGTCGAGCAGGCCCTCGGTGAGGACATCACCCTGCAGGCGACGATGGTCGACGTAGGCGATGGCGGCGGCAACGGCAACGGGGTCCTCGAGCCGGGCGAGATCTTCACCCTCTCCCCCACCTGGTTCAACCCGGGGAGCATCCTGGTCCCGAACGTCACCGGCACGGCATCGGTGGGGACCGGGCTTCTGGCGGGAAGTTCCGGCGCTACCTACGGGACCATCCCCGCCGGCGACAGCCGCTCCTGCGCCTTCATGGGTGATTGTTACTCCGCGCGGGTCAGCTCGTCGCGCCCGGGCGGCCCCCTGGATCGAGTGATCTCCGAGACCCTCTCCGCCGGGGAGACACACGACTGGATCCTCCACATCGGCGAGACCTTCGCCGACGTCGACCCGGACCACTGGGCCTACACCTACATCGAGGTGATTCTCCACAACGGGATCACGGTCGGCTGGAAGGACGATGACTACGCGCCAGCCCTGCCGGTGAAACGCTGGCACATGGCGATGTTCCTGGCTCGCGCCCTCACCGGCAGCCAGACCTTCCCGACCACCGGAACGGTCCCGGGGATGGGAGATTACGACTGCTCTCCCGGCGGCATGTCAGTGTTCAGCGACGTCCCGACAACTGACCAGATGTGCACGGCGGTCCACTACATCGCGAGCGAGGAAATCACGTTGGGCTGCGGCGGGGGCAGATTCTGCCCGTACAACGTCGTGAACCGCTGGCAGATGGCGCTTTTCCTCGCGCGGGCGATGACCGGATCCCTCATCTTCCCCACCACTGGAACGGTACCGGGTATGGGGGACTACGACTGCAGCGAGGGCGGGCAGTCGGTGTTCACCGATGTGGCGCCCACCGATTTCACCTGCACCGCGATCCACTACATCGCGGCCAACGAGGTGACCGAGGGATGCGGCGGTGGAAACTACTGCCCTGACAACGACGTCACGAGGGCCCAGATGGCCACCTTCCTCATGCGGGCATTCGACCTCACCTTGTACCGACCGTAAGCTGGAGGGAAATTAGGAGTTCGGAATTAGGAGTTCGGAATTAGGAATTATCGGCGCGGAGTAGCAGTCAAGTGGCTTGAGCCTATGACCCGCGCTTGAGTGCGTTACTGGCGCCCTGAGGGCGCCGTGACCCCCTATCGGCAGCGTTTCCAGCCGCCTTCACCGTGAACCCGCACTTCTCACCAGCTTTCGTGGCGAGGTCGGCGTGGTGAGTTATGCGGGCTAGTTCCCATCCAGAAACTCTAGTGGGAACTGCGCAGTTCTCGATGCAGAATCGAACGATTTTTGTGCAAGTTCCAGGAAAACAAGGATTTCCGCGGAGGCGTACCCGAGTACGGCGCACAAGGGAATCCGCAGTCTGACGACGAAATTGCCAAAAAGCGCCGTTTCTGGACGAGAACGGGCTAGTTCAGCGAGCGACGCCGGGGGAATCCTCGACGATCGGCAGGGGGATGACTACGCGGCTGTCCTGAGTGCTGCGATCGACCACCGTTGCGTAGCCGATAACGGCGCCGTCAGGGTCAGCGACTAGATCGAAGACCTCAGCCGGCTTGCATTCGGTCGTCTCCCCCACCGGAGGATTGAAGGTGACCTGCCGCCAACCGTGAGCCGGCACCGACATCTGCATCGGATCAGTCACCGGGCGATTATTGAGAAACACATAATCCGGACGATGCTCCCCGGAAAAACTCAGGGTGATGGTGGCCCGCAGATCCCCGAGGTTCACGAACCCGATGCTCGTCTCGAAGGTCGGATTCGCACACTTCTCCGGGTGCCAGACCAGCGCGGGTAGCATCAGCTTTTCACCCGGAACGGTCGCCTCATCAACCGCCGGGGCCGAAATCTCGGCACCGAACCCGGGAACGAACCCCTCCTCCACGGGCTTCAGCTCGACCTTCTCGTTGACCATCCTGCTGACGATCGACACCGTCCGGTCCGCAGAAAACACCAGCCCACCCACCATTTCTGTGGCACACCCCATCTCGCGCGCGACATCCCGCGCCGGCCACACAATTGTCGTGAATGGCGGTACCTCGCGGGGTATGCCCTGCGGCGGCAGGCACGGCACCGGAACGACCATCCTTCCCGGCAGGAACTCACCCAACCGCACATTGGCGGGGATATTGCTCGGATTGCTGATATATATCTCCGACGACCAGAGGTTCTCGTCGACTCCTGCAAGGTGGTAGGCAAAAGCCGGCAGGACGTACTCGAAATCGAAATCATCCTGGGCTACCACGTGCCCGATTGGTAGAAGGGCAACAACAGCGAACATCACTACGATCTTCTTCATTTGACAACTCCTCGACCGGGTTGAGGGACCTGTGACCTTCTGCGTGGAGCACCAGGCGCAGAAATCTCTAGCAATTCCAATGCGACGACTCCTCAATATCAATATACGTCCGCGATCCTGGAATTACCAACGACCGTCCTCCCAACCTCGAGGAATCTCCTCCCTGAATGACCCCGATCACAGTGGCGAAAGGAAAATTAGGAATTAGGAGTTAGGA
>CAYPBC010000161.1:0-5494 GCA_964408845.1 uncultured Thermoanaerobaculia bacterium | reverse complement strand
GCACCCTTTACGTCATGGGTACCCATACACCCAGGGTGGAACGGTCTCGTCGAGGTGCGGAAATTCTTGCCGCGCTGCGGTACAATCCAGAAACTACATGGGAGTCATTCCCCGTAACGGGAGCGCCTGGCTTGCGGCATTGCTCCGAAACGTGGATTGCGAAAGGGAGTGAAATGGCCTCTACCGTGAAAACGACCGCAGCGACCCGCCTTCGGGTTCGTGACAATCTGCTCACCGAGTACTCCGACATCTTCATCCCCGAAGCTCTGGCTGCGCTCGAGGCCCTGGCCGTCTTCAACCGCGACCAGAAGGCGCTGATGGCCGAACGGATCGTGCGTCGGGCGCGGCGGTTTCGCAATCGCGAACCGATCGCCTTCCTGGACCCCGGGAGCACCATTGGGCGTACCCGGATCAAGGCTCAGGAGGCGCGCGACGGCCGATTCGAGGGTCCGGAAATCCCGGCCGATCTCGAGCGTCAGTGGATCCAAGGCACCGGTCCGGCCGCCAAACCCAACGCGCCCCTGGAGTCGAGTCTGCGCAACGTGGCCTATGCCCTCCTCTCCGGCGCCGATGGCTGGATGTTCGACGGCGAGGACGCACTCGGTCAGATCACCAGCATGTCGCTCGACAACCATCGCAATCTCAAGCTGGCGATCCACGAGGACCGGATCTTCCTGGAGGTGGCCGAGCAGGTCGCCGGCGAGATGAACAAATGGGCCGAGGGCTTTTTCGGCCGCAGCATCATCGACAACTGGCGGCAGCAATTGGAGTTCACCACCAAGATCTTCCGCGCCCGTGGTCTCCACCTCGACGACCGTCACATCCGCAACGCCGACGGCACCCCATTCTCGGCCTCCATCGTTGACCTGACCCTGTACGTCGTGAACAACTATCGGCAGCTCATGTCGAGGGGGTCGTCGGTCGTCCTTTATTTGCCGAAGATACAGACCGCGGAAGAAGCGGCGTTGTGGAACGAGATGATCACTGCGCTCGAAGCCCACCTCGGCATCGGGGACGGGGAAATCAAGGTCTACGTCCTGGTCGAACAGCTCGAAGCGACCTTCCAGTTGATGGAGATCCGCGCCGCACTCGGCGCCCATTTCGTCGGCTACAACACCGGCCGCTGGGATTACATCAACAGCGTCGCCGATGCCCTCGCCTGGAACCCCGACTTCATCAACCCCAACATCGAGTCGATCGTCATGACTTACGGCTACATGCGGAAGTACGAGGACCGCGTGCGGCGCGCGGTCAACACGCCGGACTCGAACGGGCGCTTCGCCCTGTGGCAGGGCGGCATGGAGCCGAATATCCCGGTCGGATCCTCGGAGGGCGTCCGCAGCAGCATGGAGAAGGCCGTTGCCGGCGCCGAGCGCGAGCAGCGCGAGGGGGCGAGCGGCAAGTGGGTGGCGCACTGGAAGATGGTCCACATCGTGCGACCGGTGTGGGAGAAGGCCGGCGAGGCCAACCAACTCGGTCGCCGGTTCGCGCCTCTCACCTACACCGAAGACGACGCCACCGGGCTGATGCTGCTCGAGCCCGCGCCGCGCACCGTCCGTGGTGCCCGCAACCTGCTGAGCGTCGCGCTGCAGTATGGCAACGCTTTCGGCCAGGGTATGCAGGCGGCTGCCCTCAAACCGGCCGACTTCTTCGGCAATGACGACATTCTCTACCTGATGGAGGACATGGCCACCGGCGAAATCCGGCTCAGCATCCTCTGGGAGTGGCTGCACAAGAAGGCGACGCTGACCGAGGACGACCCAGAGACCGGGCTCGAATCAGGAGACGTCATGGGCCGTGAGATCTTCCTCCGGTTGCTTGAAGAGGAATACACCAAGCTGCAGGCCGCGGACAATCGGGACGTGCACGACAACTCTAAGGAGACCACGCTGCCGATCGCCAAGGAAATCGTCGAGACCTACGTGCTCTCGAAGATCAAGATCCCGTGGTACATCGATCTGTTGAATATCAACCTCAACAACCATGATCTGGAGGTCGCTCGAAAGAGGATCGGAGCTTATATGAGCGGATTCACCAAGGACGGCAGCCGTATCACCGAGAACCTGGACACCGCCGAGTCGGCTCCGCCCGACGAGGTCACCGCCTTCGAGGAGGCGGTCACCGAGACAGCCGACTGGATGAACGGGCCGCGCTTTGCCGGCATCACGCGGCTCTACGAAGCTCGCCAGGTGGTACAGCAGCAGGGCACGATTCCCCAGGATCACACCGTCGCGAGGTGCGCTGCCAAGGACTTCTTCGCGCGGCTGCGCGAGCTCTTCGCCGCCGGCAAGTCAATCACCACCTTCGGCCCCTACACCCCCGGCCAGGCAGTGGCGATCAAGCGCATCGGCATCGAGGGGATCTACCTCGGAGGGTGGGCGACATCGGCCAAGGGCTCGATCACCGAGGACCCGGGTGCGGACCTGGCAAGTTACCCGCTGAGCCAGGTGCCCGACGAAGCGGCGCCGATCGTGCGCGCACTCTTGACAGCGGACAGAAACCAGCAGTTCATGCGGTCTCGGATGACCGACGGCCAGCGCGCTGCCACCCCAAAGGTCGACTATCGACCATTCATCATCGCCGATGCCGACACCGGCCACGGTGGCGACGCGCATGTGCGCAACCTGATCCGGCGCTTTGTCGAGGCCGGCGTCCCCGGCTACCACATCGAGGACCAGAAACCCGGCTGCAAGAAGTGCGGCCATCAGGGCGGCAAGGTCCTGGTGCCGGTGGACGAGCAGATCAAGCGGCTCAACGCTGCCCGCTTCCAACTCGACGTGATGCGGGTGTCGGGCATCATCGTCGCCCGCACCGACGCCGAGGCCGCAACCCTGCTCGACAGCACGGCCGACGAGCGCGACCATCCCTTTGTTCTCGGCGTCACCAGCCTCGACGTACCGAGCTGGAAAGTAACCTACCTCGCCGTTCTCAAGCGGTTTCACGAGATTGGCGTGGAGCAGCTCAACGGCCACTTTCTGTACCAGGTCTCCGACGAGGCCTATGCGAGGGCCGAGACGTGGCTCGAGCAGATCGGTGTCTTCGGCTACATGCGGGACCTGCTGTCCGCCCACCAGGAAGAACGTCTGCTGCCCGTCGAAACCATCCTCGACCAGGCCGTCAACCGTTTCGCCGATCTGTGGCAGGCCGAGGCGGACCTCAAGACCTTCGGCGAGGCCGTCGCCGACGCCATGTCGTTCAACATCGAGCAGGGGCAGAGCTTTGATTTCACCGTCGAGGAATGGCTCGAATGGTCGCGCCACGCCTCGTGGCAGGAGGCTCGTGACCGGGCGGACGCCACGGGAGTCAACGTCGTCTGGAACCCCGAACGGGCAAGGACGCCCGAGGGCTACTACCCGATCCAGGGAGGCATCGACTACGCAATCGCCAAGTCGTTGGCGGTGGCGCCCTTCTGCGACATCATCTGGATGGAGACCAAGACCGCCAACCTCGAGGACGCGGAGATCTTCGCCGAGGCGATTCACGCCCGGTACCCTGACAAAATGCTCGCCTACAACCTGTCGCCGTCGTTCAGCTGGGACACCACCGGCATGACCGACGAGGAGATGTCGGCTTTCCCGGGCGAGCTCGGCAAGCTCGGCTTCGTCTTCAACTTCATCACCTACGGTGGCCACCAGGTCGACGGCATGGCGGTGGAGGAGTTCGCCACCGCGCTCAAGCAGGACGGCATGCTGGCGCTGGCGCGGTTGCAGCGCAAGCTGCGGCTGGTGGAGTCGCCCTACAAGACGCCGCAGACCCTGATCGGCGGACCGCGCCTCGACAGCGCTCTGATGGCCTCGTCCGGCCGCACCGCGACCACAAAGGCGATGGGCAAGGGTTCGACGCAGATCCAGCACCTGGTCGAGACCGAGGTCCCGCCGCGGCTGCTCGAAGAATGGCTGGCGCTGTGGAGTGAGACAAACGACCTCGATGGGCCGTTCGCCGTCGAGCTGCGACCGCACACGGCGGGCTCCGAGCTGCTAGAGTTGAGCGTCTTCGACCCGTCACGTGAGAAGGCCGCGCTGGTGGTCTTCGCCACCATCCACGACCGCCGTGGCAAGAGCATTCTCTCGATTCGAGACCAGGAGACCATCGATCCCGAGCTGCGAAACAAGCGCCTCATGACCCTGTGCCATCTGTTTCTGATCCACCGCTACAAGGCCGAGTCAATTCACTACGTCACGCCCACGGATGACAACGTGGGTCAGACCAAGGGCATGCAGACGCTTGGCCTCTTCGACGAGGTGAATGTCGAGATCGGCGACATCATCGTCGCCGGCATCGACCAGGAGCGGGTACCGGCCCTGCTCAAAACCGATCTCATCGAGCTCAAGCGGTTGATCAACAAGGCGTGAGCAGGCTCGACGGTATCGGTATCGGTGCCGGTATTGGTGCCAGGAGAAACGTTGTTAACTTTCTTGCCGTTTTCGCGAATTGTGGTGAGGCCGCCGAGGGTAGGGGAGCTGTCATGTGAACAAAGTTAAGAAAGTTCCTCCACCGATATCGATACCCAGGTGCCCGGCACCTTTACGAATCCTCATCCCAGGCGGCGTGTCTCGAGCCATCGGGGCAGCTCCGATACCCCCGAGATAACGTCGACACAACCTGCTGCGCGCAAGTCACCGGCCAGGCACGAACCGGTGGCGACGCCCACCACCGGTATGCCGGCGTTGTCGCCGGTTTCGGCATCGACCGGCATGTCGCCGACGAGCAGAGACTCAACAACGGAGTGACCGGTCTTTTCCAATATTGCCTCGATCATCGCGGGGTGCGGTTTGTGGGTCCTCGTCGTTTCCGGCCCAACGACCGAGGCCATCAGCCATCGCCAGCCGAGGTGGTTGACGAGCTCCTCAACCCAGTGTAGAGGCTTGTTTGAAGCTATGGCAAGGGTGTGGTCCACGGCAAGGACCGCCAGGGCCTCGTCAACCCCCGGGTAGGGCTGGGTGGCATCGGTGAGCACCTCGCTGTAGTGGTGTCGAAAGGCAGCCATCAACGTGTCGTGGATGCCGTCCTCACCCGCGGCCGCGGCGATGAGCCGTGAGGCCCCCCGGCCCACGTGACGGCGCACCCAGGCGAGGTTCCGGTGAGGCAGGCCGAGATCGGAGAGGGCGAGGTTGAGGCCGGCTTGGATGCCGGGAAAGCTGTCGACCAAGGTGCCATCGAGGTCGAAGACGATGAGCCTTGTCCGCATCATCGGCTGATTGTAGCCTCTCCATGGGTGCCACGTACCTCAATGTTGCATTGTCGCGGATCGACACGAAATCCTACCCGCAATATATATGGGTGCCACGTATCACTTTGTGACTTTACGACCCTGATGGGACAGTGGGATACACGCCACCCTGCGCTGCTACACTCGCCGTGGATCATTTGTAAATGCCACTGGTGACAGGCACCTCGTTCGGAATCTTTGAAGACATCGCGCCGCTGGGCGCGGGCGGAATGGGCGAGGTGTGGCGGGCGCGCGATCCGCGACTCGAGCGAGAGGTCGCACTGA
>CAYPBC010000160.1:1817-5502 GCA_964408845.1 uncultured Thermoanaerobaculia bacterium | reverse complement strand
CCGGGAGGGCAGGGAAGACATGACGACACGAGAGATCGCCGGACGTCTGGTCGAGCTCATCCGGGGACAGCAGTTCATCCAGGCGGTCGAGGAGCTGTACGCACCCGGCGTCTCGTCCCGGGAAAACTGCGAGGCGCCCATCTCCGGCTATGACGCAGTGCTGGAGAACAACCGCCGCTGGGTCGAGACGATGAAGATCCACCGCTTCGAGGTGCCCGCCTACTGGGTCGACGAAGATACGATCATCGTCGAGATGGACTCGGACTTCTCCCATGTCGAGACCGGTCGGACCTTTCACTCGGAGCAGGTGGGCGTCTACAGGGTCCGCGACGGAAAGATCGTGAGCTCGCGCTTTTATTACGGGTATGGGGAGTAGCCGGCGCCCATGCGAGCGCCGTATCGCCTCCGTAGAGGTGGATGAATGACGTCGCGAGCGTGGGCCAGGGTCATTCGAACAGCATTCGTCGGGGTTGTCGTGCTGGCGCAGCTCATCTTCGTCGGCCGCCTCGTTCGGGATGCCGCCCCCGGTCTTTGGGAGACTCGCTGGGTCCAGGATGACGCCTACATCAGCTTTCGCTACGCCAGGAACCTTGTGGAGGGGAACGGCCTGGTATTCAACCCCGGCGACCCGGTCGAGGGATACACCAACTTCCTGTGGACGATGATGGCCGCCGTTCCGCTGGCGACAGGCGCCGCTGATCCGCTACCCGCCATGCACCGCGCCGCCCGCCTCCTCTGGTTCTCGAGCTACGGACTTCTCCTGGTGTTCGGCGCCTATCTCGTTTCTCGAAAGGTCTACACCGCGCCGCTGATTGCCGCACCGCTGCTGGCCCACTGGTCGTTCAACCAGTGGTACCTCAGCGGCATGGAGACGGGGCTGGTGTCCTTCCTATTCTTGCTCACGTTGATGCTCTTCGCGGTGCAGGATGGGAAGCGGCCCCTCCTCGCCGCCCTCTTCGGAACCTCCTGCGTGCTCTTGCTCATGTCGCGGCCTGACACCGTCGTCTTCGTGTGGGGTCTCGCACTGGCAATGGTGGTTTGCAACCCGCGCTGGCTGGCCGCTCGTGATTTCTGGAGGCGCTGGGTCCCGTCGTTTCTCCTTCCGGTCGTGGCGATTTACCTGCCCTACACTCTATGGCGGCTGTGGTACTACGGCAGCTTCCTTCCCAACACGTACTACGCGAAAGCGGCGTACAATCCGGCCTATCAACGGGGTTGGGCGTACCTTACGAAGTACTTCGAGATCTACGATTTTGCGCCCCTTCTCCTGGTCCCTGCGGCGGCTGCCCTGATCACCCGCGACCAGGTTCTGCGCCGATTCCTTGCCGGCAGCGTCTTCGGCGGTGCAGCGGTCTTTCTCTACGTTGTTCGCCTCGGCGGTGATTTCATGGAGTGGCGGTTCTTGATGCCCATCACGGGCGTTGTATTCGCGGGCATTGGAATCGGGTTGTACGTCATCGCATACGGTATAGCCCGTTGGATTGTTTCCCGGTTCAGCAGGACGAAAGACGTCCGATCTATTTGGCTTGAATTGGTGGCAATCACCTGTGGGGTAGTCTGTGTTTTTTTCGGCCTTTCCTTTTTGCATCACGCGGCACAGGCCGGACGCCGTCCGGCGCGGAACGAGGTGATCTCGGGCCAGGAGACGATCCCCTCTCTCGCGAAGTATGCGCGCCCCGAGTACTCGTGGGGAGAGATCGGCAGCACCTGCAAGAGACTCTTCCCGGCCGATGCCGGAATCGCCACCACCGCGGCCGGGATGATCCCATTCTTCGCAGAGCTTCCAACTCTCGACCTTCACGGCCTCACGGACCGTGAGATAGCCCGCGAGCGGATCGAGCCCGACACTTCGCAGCGCATGGGTCATGAGCACAAGCTTTGGGACCTGAATGTCATGCGCGAGCGCGCCGTCGAGGTCTACCTGCGGTGGCCACAATTGTGGGACTTCCCGCGTGCGTTGGCCGAGCCCGAAGCGCCCGGGGAAGCCAACGCGAGCATTCGGTTGAGCAATGGGAAGTACTTCGAGGTGGTCTTTTTGAACCCCGCCCAGGAGTTTGTCCAAGACCTCAGGAACCGGGATGGGGTGGTGTTCAAGGATCTTTCCCGAGTTCTTCCAGACGAGGAGATGGTTGTCTACGCAACCTTGCATGAAACTCAACGCGTCATCGACCGGATCGACGTCGAAGCTCGTGATTCAGAAGAAGAGCATGAATTCGAGGAGATTTTTGATCCGGAGGCGCCTTGGGGCCACAACTATCATCACAAGGTGCTCGCCTATCTCACATCAGGCGAGTCCGAGGTTCTCAGGGATGATGGACGGAAGATCTATCACCGGGCGACCTGGGTCGTTAGGGGTGTTTCGGCGGATGCGAACCTGGACATGGTCGTGCGCCACGATCACACGGCGAGCAGCCGCTACCGGGTGGAGGTGAACGGTCGGGAGAGTCCCCACGAGCTTGTTTTTCCACGCCTCCGGGAACAGTGGGGGGAGACCCGCATGATGATCCCGCGCGAGCTGCTTCGAGACGGTGAGAACCGCTTCGTCATCACCCGCAACCGCAGTGACGTCGGCACCACCGAGATATTTCACATGTGGTTCCTGCAGGAGAAACCGGAGGGGGAGGTGGATCGATCGCCTTAGCCCGGTGAGAAGACCGGGTTAGCTCGAAACTGACGAGAAAGGCATAGGCTAACGTGGAATCAAGTGCTCCTCGTCCAGCCACTCGACAAGGGCGGTGGCGACCACGGTGTTGCCACGGGGGGTCAGGTGACAGTGATCGAAGTACAGGTTCCCTTGATTGGCCTGCCAGTCGGCTCGAAGCGCCTGGACGAGATCGAAACAGGGCAGATCAATTGAGTCGCACATCGCCGCGAATCGAATTTGCGGTCCGAAATCCTCGACGGTTCCCTTGACCTGGATGTGAACGGGAAACAAAAACGCGGCAATCTTCTGTTCCCGCTGCCGCGCAGCCAGCGAAAGCGTTCGCATGATTCGCTCCAGGATCTCCCACGACTGAGGGTTCCAGGCGAGCCCGAAGTCCATGGAGGCGTTGTAGATCTCGTAGTCGAATGCATCCTGGTCATTCCACATGTCACCGGTTTTCAGTCGCCGATCACCCTGAAAGTCCTTGCGCCAACCTGGGTCGATCTCGGGGATGACCTCCTTCGACCACAAGCTGATGCGGAGGACCTCGATCCGGTTGACAAGCCAGCTCAGAAACCGGCTCGATGCATAGGGCTCGGGTAGAGATCGGGCGTAAAAACGGCCGCTCCTTTGGGAATCGTTGAGGTACATGCCGACGAGAATGAGATCGGCATCCACGGCATCGCAGATTTCGAGATAATGGTAGAGCTCATCCGATGCGCCTACCCCCGGAAGCCCTGCATTGATCACGGTCACTCTCGGTCGACGACCGTCGAGGCGGCTTTCGATCTGGGCGGTGTAGGTCTCTTCGAACGGCACATAGTCGCCGAAAGTGATCGAATCGCCGAGCACCAACACCCGGAACTCGTCGTCGGACTTGGGCCCGAGTTCGGGATGGCGTAGTCCAAGCGAGTTGGTCTCGATAACCACGTCGCGGTGACTCAAAGTGTGGTTGTGGATCGTCGCGCGAACCGAGGGATAGAGCCGTACGCCTTCGTGGCCGGACCAGTCGATGAGCACGTCGATGCCGTGTTCCTGCTC
>CAYPBC010000160.1:0-1717 GCA_964408845.1 uncultured Thermoanaerobaculia bacterium | reverse complement strand
GCGCGCTACCGGGCCAGGTTTTACGTTCGGATGAACCCGCTGGCAATGGCGGGAACTGACGAGTTCGACCTCTTCACCGCGTTTGCCGGCGACAGCACGCCGGTGCTGCGTCTCACGGTCTACAATGACGGTACCGATCACCTGCTTCGTTTCGTCACCCGTGAGGACGGCGGAGGCGACACCACACCCGGCGCAGGAATCGTGCTGGCCAACGGCTGGCGTACGATCGAGATCGACTGGCAGGCCTCGACGGCCCCCGGCGCCGATGACGGCTTTCTCGATCTATGGCTCGACGGCCACCCCCAGACGGGTCTTGCCATCCTCGACAACGACACCTTGAGCGTCGACCACGTGCGCTGGGGCGCGGTCGACGGCCTCGACGCCGGAACCAACGGCAGCTTCTTTCTGGACGCCTTCGAGTCCCGCCGGGCGGGCTACATCGGTCTCGATCCGGTCTTTTCTGATGTGCCGGAGGGCGGTTGGGCACAGCCGTGGATTCTCGCCATCTACAACGCCGGCATCACAACCGGGTGCACCCCCAGTGACCCGACGCTCTATTGCCCTTTCAACCCGGTGACCCGTGCTCAGATGGCGACCTTCTTGATCCGATCCATCGAAGGCCCCGACTACGTTCCGCCACCTTGCACGGGGGTGTTCACCGATGTCAGCTGCCCCGGTTTTTGGGCCGCGGATTATATCGAAGACCTGTACAGCCGCGGCATCACAACCGGGTGTACCGGCGATGACCCAACGATTTACTGCCCATTCAACATCGTTACCCGCGCGCAGATGGCCGTCTTCCTCGTTCGTTCGGTGGAGGGACCCGGCTTCACGCCTCCAGCCTGTACGGGAGTGTTCCCGGATGTGAACTGCCCCGGATTCTGGGCGGCGAATTACATCGAGTATATTTATGCCCAGGGCATCACCACCGGGTGCTCGACCGACCCTCTGCTCTACTGCCCGTTCGACGATGTCACCCGCGCTCAGATGGCCGCCTTCCTCGCGAGGTCGTTCTCGCTGACGGTGCCGATCCCATAGCCTGCTCTTCTCGGGTGCCTGGAAAAAGACTGTGACGACAGATCAACTGCGAATGCGCCACTGAACCCTGTCGTAAAGCAGATTTCGAGGACCTCTTGGTAGACAGAACAGTCCAGAAATTGCCGCTAGGTACCTGATGCTCAGGAGGTCGTGAAAACGCGCGGCGACCCTCAGGCCATGAATTCGCCTTCCCTCTTGGAGGAGTGCCGCCAAGTTGTCCTGGACGATTGTACGGAAGATCTTCTTGAAATGGCTGAGGGATCCCGTTCGGGAGGCGAACTCCGCGTGTTCCTCGTAAATGCCCCGAAGGGTGGCCATCTGTTTCGGAACTGAGTGTCGGAGACTGAGGCCGCTCGGGCGGTCAATAAAGTGAACGGCGACCGGATGAGGCTGAATCCCAACCATCGGATGGAGGCTGGCGATCTTGAGGCAAAGATCGAGATCCTCGCCGTAATTCAGTCCCGGCCGGAAGCCACCGACCTTTTCAACGACCTTTTTCTTGACGACGATACCGAGTGGATCCCAACCCAGACCCCAGGTCAGTGTTTCCAGGAAACTGCCGTGAGTCTGGTTTCCCCCGAGCCGGGTCTGGTTGATCTCGGGATCGAACCTCGGGATTTTCTGGTCGTCTCCGAATACGCACAGATAGTGGTTGCTGATGATCCAGGAGAGATCTGGC
>CAYPBC010000159.1:0-5541 GCA_964408845.1 uncultured Thermoanaerobaculia bacterium | reverse complement strand
ACGGTGCGTCACGACGGCCGAAGGCCGTCAGTAACCCCAGGAGTCAAACATGACACGAATCCAGCCCTGAAGGGGCGACAGACATGCGAGTGAGGCTTCTGCAGGTCTGTCGCCGCTTCGCGGCTCGGGGTTTTCTTGACCCGTGTACCTGGGGCTCACGCCCCAGGCTATGTGTATTTCGCCGCTTCGCGGCTAGAACTCAAAACTAAGAACTCAACACTCTTCCGAGAGGGCGGGTGGGCATTGAGAATTAAGAATTAAGAGTTGAGAATTCCGGGCGCCTCACTCGAGGTAGCTGAGCACATCGATGAGCTGCTCGACGCGCTGTGCCGAATCCTCGCCGGCCGGGTAGCGGTAGCTGATGGTGAGGAGGCGGTTGCCGGAGGGGTGGAGGGTCAGGATGACCGTTTCTTCCACCATGGCACCATCCTCGACGAACCGGCCGCGTGAGTAGAAGGCGGTGCCGAGCGGGCCCTGAAGCTCCTGAGCGCCCTTGTAGTCACCCTCCGGTAGGCCCTCTATCCGTTCCTGGTGTGCCTTGAGCGCTTCAACCAGGTTGACGCCGACCTGCTCGGGACTGACCGCGATCCACAGCACACCGCCGACGTTTTCATCGGCCGGCCGCAGCTGGAGGCTGGTGCCTTGATTTTCGGTGACCACGAGCCCGTCCGGAACGGCGGCCAGATGGATGCCGAGGTCGATGTTGTCGATGCCCGGGTCGGGCGCCGTTTCCTGGGGACCTGCACAGGCGACTACCGACAGTGCGATGAGAACCGGCACGAATTTCCGGTGGAGCATTGACACGATCACTCGGTGATCTGCGGAACCGCAGCGCACTCGGCAAGGTCGATCCGGTGATCGGTGGCGCAGTGCATGCACCGCGCGCTCACCTTTTTGTCTTCCGTTCGGTATTCGAGTTCGCGTTCGCCGCACGACCCGCAGAGGAAGTTCCGTGCGTAACCCCATTCGAAGACGACCTCTTTGCTAAAGGAGGAATCTTTGTCCAGGTGCCAAGCCACGCTCTTGATCACCTCTTCTCCGTTGACCGCAAAGGGGGAGTGGAAGTTGAGCTGCAGCCGTTGTTTGGCCTTCCTCGACGCCAATCGGCTGCCGCCGTACTCCACGTCGTTGATCATTTCAAACGGGATCGACAGGAACTTCCCGTCGACCTTGGAGAGGATTCGCCGCGACGTCAGAAGGAGGGGTCCTTCATCGGAGTTGAGCCGCAGGAATGGAATCTCGTCCTGCATCAGGATCGTGGAGAACTCTCGGGTTGCGTCCTCCGCGAGCTTGTGCGTCTCCAGGTACGTTTTGGCGCGGTGGACCCATTCCTCCCGGACCTGCGCCGCTCTGATCATCGCCTGTTCGAGGGCGTGTTCCATCTGCATCTTGAGGAGTTGCTCTCGTTCGTGCTTGGCAAACACGACGCCGCAATTGCTGCACTCCTCAGCCGCTGCCCGTTGCAGCTTGTCGCACGCGGGGCAGGTTCGGGTGTGCGCGTACTCCTCGAATATTTCCTCCGACGGTGGTGCGTCGATGGGCCGCACCTCGATGATGATTCCTGCATCCGTAAGTGTGTTGACGATCCTCCGGGCCCGCTCCGTTTCCAGGGACAGGAACATCGGCAACACCGCTGTGGGGAAGTGATCATCAAAATCTTTGGAGGAACGACCGGTGAGATTCTCAATGGTGGAGGCGAAAAGGTGCCGCCCCTGTGCGGTCGAATCCTTGAGGCCAAGGACGTAAATGTCGTAGGAAAGGTTTTCTACCATTGGTCACCTCGCTGATATCAAGTATAACGGAGGCACATAGAGTGAATTTGGAATTAGGAATTAGGAATTAGGAATGCGCTCCACCCTCCCTCAAGCCGGGATTCCAAAACTCAATTCTTAATTCCCATCCGCCCACCCAATGTCAAAACTCCCGGGGGTGGGAATTCCGACTTAGTGCGGCCGGGCCGGCATTCCTAATTCCTAATTCCTAATTTAACCCCATAACTTCCTTTATTTCCTGTACAATGGCTGTCGATGAGGCGAAGTCTGATTGCCGGCATCTCTTGCCTTGTTTTGATACTGACCGCCGCCTTTGTGGCGCCGGCGGCGTTGGCGACCGACGACCAGCTCACTGAGATCCGTGACCGGATCGGTCATCTCGAGAATCGTCTCGGGCGGTTGGACAAAGAAACCGAAAGCGTCGAGCTGGAACGCGAAAGGCTCGACGCCGAGCTTGATCTGGCGGATGCGAAGGTGCTCGAGGTCGAGCGGTTGCTGACGATCAGCGGTGAGGAAGCCGCTCGGTTGCGGGCCGAGGCCAAAGACCTGGCTGCACAGATGAAAGAGCGCCGAGAGCTCCTGGATCGGCACCTCGAGGTGATGGCCCTCCTTGGACAGCCGGGCCCGCTGCAGCTCTTCTTCGACGCCTATCGCGGGGGGGCGCTCGAGGATGCGATCGGGACGGTGTCGGTGCTCACCGCGGGGCAGATTCGCCTCTTCGAGGAGTATCGGGAGATGAGCCGGCAGCACGCCGTCCGGCTCGCGGAACTCAGCAAGACTCTGAGCCTGGCGAAAGACGATGCACGGACGCTGGAGCTGCGGCGCGATGAGCTCGAGGGCGTGCGCAACCGGGTCGCTCTGCGTCTCAGAGAGCTCGAACGCAGCCGGAACAGCGCCGACGCCCGCCTCGAGGATCTTCGCGAGCGCGAGGCGGCCCTCGAACGGCTGGTGGGCGTGTTGGCATCCAGACAGCGGTTCACCGGACAGGAGGACATCCGCGGATATCGTGGCGCCCTGCCGTGGCCGGTCGAGGGAAGCGTTGTTCAGGGATTCGGTCGTCAACGATCGCCCAAGTACTCCACATACACGGTGTGCAACGGGCTGAGGTTCGATGTTCCAGGATCGACGCCGGTCAAGGCTGTCTTTCCGGGAGTGGTGGCTTTTGCCCGGCATTTCAAGGGCTATGGAAATATGGTCGTCCTCGACCACGGACACGACGTCTACTCGCTGGTTGCGGGGCTTGGTACAATCCACGTGCGTGTGGATCAGTCCGTGACGATGGGAATGCGCCTCGGCCTCGCGTCACCGCCCACCGAGGGTGGTAACGTCTATCTCGAGTTTCGGGTGGGCCAAAAGCCGATGGACCCGAGGCGCTGGCTGCAGTTGAAAGGTGGTCCGTCCTGAACATGAAAGGTGCCCGAACAACCTTGCTCGCTGCGTCTTTGGCGGTGGTCATGCTCTTTGCAGGCGCGCTCTTGGCCAGCCGAAACACCCAAGACGTTCTTTTTCGAGCGCTCGGCAACCTCGCCGAGGTGGTGCATCTGGTGGAGACCGAGTACGTCGACGAGCTCAACCAGGAAGCGCTGTCGATGTCCCTCGATGCCGGTCTGGTGGAGCCGCTGGATCGCTCGGCTGCAGTGCTTCCGGTGGATCAAGTCAGCGCCTATCTCGAGTTTGTCGAGTCGCCTCCACCCTTTGGTCTGGGTCTCACCTCACGGCTGGGCTCCGCTGCGGTGCAGTACGTTCTCTCCGGTTCGCCGGCCGAAGCCGCCGGTCTCGACACCTGGGAGGTGATCGAGCTGGTCGAAGGCGTGAACAGTCGCGGGAGACCGCTGTGGCAGATCGGGCTCGAGCTCATGGCGCGACAAAACAGCGGCGAGCCTGTCACATTGACGGTCTTTGACCGCGAGGTTGACGATCGCCGAGATGTGGTGCTCGAACCGACTGCCTGGCAGCCGCGTGCGGCGACGTCGGAGCTTCAGGACGGGACGACCGTGATCCACATTGAAGCCATAACCGAGGGCGCGGTTCAGGAGGTTGCCGAGCTGATTCCAGAAAACGGGAACCTCATCCTCGATCTCCGTGATCTCCACTGGGGACTCGAGAAGGAGGTCATCGCGCTGGCTGATGGTTTTGTCCGCGACGGTGTGCTCGGCCGGTGGGAGGGACGTCGGGCCGGCTCGCGTGAGTACGCGGCCACCGCCGAGGTGGTGTCCGCAGAGCTCCCGGTTGTCCTCATCGGCCCGACCACCGAAGGGGCGGGGGAGATTCTGGCCGCTGCGCTGCAACGAGCCGGAGCGATTCTCGTCGGTCAAAAAACCATGGGGCACGCGCCGTATATGAGCCTGGTGCGCGACGGCGATGTCGCGGTGTGGATGCCGGTCGGCCGCTGGATGAAGTCAGATGCTGAGCCGATTAACGGCGGTGGTGTCGAGCCGGATGAGCCGGTTGAGGCGGCCGGTCCCGACGCGGCCGACGATCCCGTCCTCGTGCGTGCGCTCGAGATCCTACGACTCGAGAAGGCCGCGTAGTTGATGCCGAAGCCGCGAAGAAAAAAGCCGAGGACGGCATCGCAGTGGTTGGTCGTGTTGATTGTCGGCGCTCTCGTGGTGCTGGTGGCGGGGCTCTGGTACCTGATTCGCGGCGGTGGCGAGGGCCGGCAGGTGGCCCTCGAATCGCGCCTCATCGAACTCGCTGCTGAACGGGGGGTCGGTGCCGAGGCTATCGCGGCGGACGATCCGATCCGCAAGGTGGACGGAATCTTCGTCCGCACGTGGCGAATCGATTTTCCGAACCGCTCCGCCCGCGACGGATTCCTCGGGGATCTCGAGCTTGAAAGCGCAGCCCGAAAGACCCAGCTCGGCGTCGCGAACGACCTTGGTTCAGAGGTCGTGCGGTTGCGGCTGGACCGCGACACCGAGGCCTTCGACCTCCGGCTGGGGTTGGTAGAGGCGATACCAGCCGCTCCACCGACCGCAGCGCCGCCGACACCAAAGCCGGGCCCGACCGTGCGGCCGCAGCCGGCGGCCGATGCGCGCGGACGGCTGGCGATTCTCCTGGACGATGTCGGCCAGAAGCTCGATTTGGTCCCGGCGGCCGCAGCCCTGCCGAAAGAGGTCGGTTTTGCGATCCTGCCGTTCTTGCCGAAATCCACCGAATCTGCCGAAGCGCTCTATGGCGCCGGCCACGAGATCTGGCTTCACCTGCCGATGGAGCCCGAAAACTACCCGGCCAATAACCCCGGGCCGGGTGCGATCCTGATGTCCATGTCCACCAACCAATTGCGCGTCGCAGTGCATGATGCGCTCGACAACATTCCCCACGCAATCGGGGTCAACAACCACATGGGTTCGAAGGTCACCGCCGACCTCAGGACGATGACCTGGATCATGCAGGAGCTCAAGATCCGCGACATGGCCTTCATCGACTCGCGAACGACGACCCGCACCGTCGCCGAGGATGCAGCGGCCGGCCAGGGCGTGCTGACCAATCGTCGCCACGTGTTTCTCGACAACCAGCGCGACCGGGCCGCCATCAGGCGACAGCTCGAGGAGGCCGTGCGCCGGTGCCGGCTGGAGGGTGAGATCATCGCCATAGGACACCTTGACCAGGTCACGATCGAGGTGCTGGCCGAGGAGCTGCCGGGCATCGCAAGGCGTGGTGCAGACCTCGTGAGGCCTTCGAAGTTGGTGAGATAACGCACCTCGAATTCTTAATTCTCAATTCTCAATTCTTAATTCCCGTCCGGCCACCCCCTGGTGGGGATCGA
>CAYPBC010000158.1:0-5547 GCA_964408845.1 uncultured Thermoanaerobaculia bacterium | reverse complement strand
CGCGACGCTGCCCTTCAACGCCACCTCCCGCGCCTGCCCGGCCGGGAGAGCCAGCCGCCAGCGTTGAAAGCCGCCCTCGGGTCGGATGTTGACGACCCGAATCACCGTGTCCACGTGCCCCTGGACGATGTGGCCGCCGATGCGATCGCCGAGCCTGAGCGCCCTTTCGAGGTTGACTCCCGACCCGGTGCGGAGCTCCGAGAGAAGACTGCGATCGATGGTCTCGGGCGACAGGTCGGCGGTGAATCCATCCTCCGTGGGCTCCACGACCGTCAGACAGACACCGTCGACGGCGATGCTGTCGCCGGCCGTGGGGAGATCCGGATCGGGCCAGGTCGCCTCGACCCGCAAGGTCGCGCCGGCGCCCCTGCGATCCAATCGGCCGATTGTACCGACGGCCTCAATCAACCCGGTAAACATCGGCCTCCTCCGGTCGCACCGCGCGGATCTCCAGGTCATCGCCGTGTCGATCGATGTCCTCAAAGCAGAGGCGCTGGGCTGCCTCGAGCGTCGCGACACCGGTTCCCGCCACCGCTGCAGGCGCGTCACCTCCGATCACGAAGGGAGCGATAAAGAGGGCGATCTCGTCGACCAGGTCGCCATCGTTGAACGAACCGTGAACGGTCGGCCCTCCCTCGACCAGGAGCGCCGCCACATCCCTCTTTGCCAGATGATCGAGGAGCGCGCCGAGATCGACGCGCCCGTCGTCGCCGGCCCTGAGCTCGACGAGCTCCACCCCGGTCTCCCGCAAACGCCGGCGGTCCTCGACGGACGCCTCGACGGTATGGGCGATCAGGGTGGCCTCGGGCTCAGTCTGAACGATCACGGCGTCCGAAGGTGTGCGCAACCGTGTGTCGAGCACGACCCGTCGCCAACCGGAAACCGGGTTGAGGCCGAGCCTCCTGGTGAGCTGCGGGTCGTCTGTGAGGATCGTTTCCACACCGACCAGGATGGCGTCGTGCTCCTCGCGGAGCTCGAGGCTTCGTTCGCGGGCAGCCTCGCCGGTGATCCACTTCGACTCACCCTCGCGAGTGGCGACCCGCCCATCGAGAGAGACGGCTGCCTTCAACGTCACCCAGGGTCTGTGGCGCCGCACCCAGTGCAACCAGCGGCGGTTGAGGATTCTCGATCGCTCGGCGCCCATTCCTTGATCCACCTCGACGCCTTCGGTCCGCAGGTGATCGGCGCCACCCCCGGCGGTCGGGGTGGGTTCGGCGAGTGCGATCACCACTCGCCGTATGCCGGCGGCCAGAATCGCATCGACGCAGGGCGGTGTCTTGCCGTGATGGGCGCATGGCTCGAGGGTCACAAAGAGGGTGCCGCCACGCGCCCGATCGCCGGCCTCGGCCAACGCAACCACCTCCGCATGGGGCCCGCCGTAGGCGGCGTGGTAACCCTCGCCGGCGAGAATGCCCTCGGCATCGAGGATGACCGCTCCGACCATCGGGTTGGGGGAGGCGCCGCAGCGGCCGTGGGCGGCCAGCTCGAGAGCACGCTCCATCCAGCGAAGATCGTCGGCTTCAGGGGGTTGGCCAATTCCGCAGTTTGGGCCGACCCGAGCTGGTCCCGACCCAACCTTGTCGCTTTCTCGAGGGATCCCCGAACCTGATCGTCTCATTCACTCCACCCGCGGCATGTGCATCGACTATACAGATCCAAGATGAGCGTCTCCTGCATCGATTTCGAGCAGTGAGTCCACGAAGTCCTCGGGCACGAAGGGTAGGAGATCGTCCACATCCTCACCGACACCCACCCATCGTACCGGGAGCTTGAGGGAATCGGCAATGGCCAATATCACACCGCCCTTGGCGGTGCCGTCGAGCTTGGTGAGCACGACGCCGGTGACTCCGACAACGGCGCCGAAGCGTTTGGCTTGCTCGATGCCGTTGGATCCCGTGGTCGCGTCGAGGACCAGCAACACTTCCTGGGGCGCCCCGGGCACCTCGCGACCCGCCACCTTCTTCACCTTCTCGAGCTCATTCATCAAATTGGTACGGGTGTGCAGACGTCCGGCGGTATCCACCAGGACCTCGTCGATATTCCGCGATCGTGCGGCCGTGATGGCGTCGAAAACGACTGCCGCCGGGTCGGCGCCCTCCTGCTGACTTATGACTGGCGCACCGACCCGCTCGGCCCAGATTTCGAGCTGCTCGACCGCCGCTGCTCGAAAGGTGTCGGCGGCGGCGAGGACGACCGTAGCGCCGCTTTCCTGCTTTCGTTTGGCGAGCTTGGCGGCGGTCGTCGTCTTGCCGGTTCCGTTGACCCCGACGAGGAGTGTGATTCGTGGTCGGCTTGATGTGTCAGTCGCCGGTTGGGCGTTCTCGGCCGCCAGCAGAAGCGAGAGCATCTGCTCGCGGACCGCGGGAAGGAGTTCCTCGGCGGTTGTGATCTCATTCGAACGCACCTGGTTGCGGAGCGCCTCGATCATACGCAACGAGAGTTCGACGCCGGCGTCCGAAGCAATCAGGGCTTCCTCGAGCCGGTCGAGAATTGCCGGCTCCACCGGACCCGTGCGGCGAAGAGCCTCTCCCGTTTTTTCGAGGAACTCGGTGTGGGTCATGAAGAGACCGCGTTTGAGTTTTCCGAGGAACGATCGAGCCATCACACCCCCAGCGTCTCTGTACCGGCTTTTATATTGTGCGCCCAGCGGGGCCTCAGATGATCTCCTGCGCAATGACCCGTGCCGCACGGCGCAACCGGTGCAGAGCCATCGCCTTGGAGCCGCTCCGATCCACGACGAGCACCACATGGTAGCCGTCGGGCAATGCCTGAGTCAACGTAATCAGCCGGCTGCCTTCGAGCACGAATGAGTCGACCGCACCGACCTTCATGCTGGTTGCAACGATCTCGAGCTGGCGCATGAAGATGCTGTGATAGGCGCCTTCGACCTTGAGGTGGAAAGGATCGCTGTGGCGGGTGACCCACTCGACCGCTTCGCCTTCGCCGTCGACAAAGATCGCCCCGACGGCCTGAGGCACGTCAACCAGAAGATTTGTCAGCAGGTAGTTGAAGGGCATCTATCCGGTCTCGAGCAGGGACCTGGCCATTGCCGCCGAATTCGAGCCCGGTGCGTCGGCGATGACGCGCTCGAGATACGGACGCGCCTCATCATCGCGACCCATGATCATCAGCAGCTTGCCGAGTTCGAACGAGAGATCGGTGCGCTCGGAAAAGTTGAGTATTGCCTCCAGAAGGAGGTCCTCGGCGGTTTCCAGATCGCCCTGCCGTTGCGCGACTCCGGCAAGCTGGACATACGCCTCGGCGACAGGATTCGGCACGATGATCGCCCTGCGGAAATTGTCCTCGGCGGCGCCGAGTTGGTCGCGCCGGAGGTAGGTCAATCCGAGATTGAAATACACCTGCTTGCGATGGGGATAGGTCGAATCACCCAACACCGCGATAAAGTCGACCTCCGCCAGATGGTACTGACCCATGGCGAGGTATGTGACCCCTCGGTTGTTGCGGGCGTCGGTAAAGCCGGGGATGATCTGGAGAGCGCGATCGAAAGAGGCCAGCGCATCGTCGAGATTCCCCAGGCGGAGCGAGCACAGCCCCATCATGTTGTGGACCGTGGCGTTGCCGGGGGCGATCCGGTCGGCCTGTCCAAAGGCTTCCATCGCCTCTTCAAAGCGGCCCTGCTGCATCATCACCGAGCCCTGGCGCATGAGAGTCAGCGCATACAACGGGTCAACGGCGGTTTGGCTCTTCTTGGACGATTGCTTTTTCTTGTCTTTGCCTGAAGACCCCGATCCTGCGCCATCGGCGGTCGCCGGGCTGGTGATGACGAAAACGGCGAAGATTGCCATACTCAAGACAGAAACGAATATGCGTTTCATGAGACCTCCGTCGAGACGGGTTGTTCCGAACTCGATGTGGAGAGGCTGATGTCGCCGGACTCCACCGCCGCGATGAATGCGTCGACCACCACCGGGTCAAACCTCGTACCCGACATCGATCGCATCTTGGTGATCACATAATCCAGAGTCATGGCCTGTTGGTAGGGGCGGGTGGTCGTCATGGCGTCGAATGTGTCTGCGACGCCGATGATCCGCGCCACCATCGGGATCTCTTCGCCTTTGAGGCAGTCGGGGTAGCCCTGTCCGTCCCAGGTTTCGTGGTGGTTCCGGATGCCCGGAATGATGTCTTTGAGCATTCGGATCGGGCTCATGATTTGGGCGCCGATCGAGGGATGTTGGCGCATGATCTCGAACTCCTCATCGGACAACCCACCGGGTTTGTTGAGGATACTTTCGCGAATTCCAAGCTTGCCGACGTCGTGGAGAATCGCGGCGATATGGACCTGGAAGACCTCCTCCTGGGTGAGTCCAAGGTGGCGCGATATGGCCATGGAGAAGGAGCTCACCCTATCCGAGTGGCCGCGTGTGTACGGATCCTTAGCGTCGATGGCGGTAGCCAGGGTCTTGATGGTCTCGAGAAAGAGTTCCTGGTTCTGCCGCAGCGCCTGCTTGAGGCGACGGACCAGGGCTTCGATGTTGCCCGCCATGTCGTTGAAGTTGCTGCCGAGACGCGCGATTTCGTCCTCACCGCGCACCGTCGCGCGGACCGCGAGATTGCCCTCGGCGATCTTGGACGAGGTCGAGGCCAGGTTCTGCAGCGGAATGATGAGGCGGCGACCCAAGACGGATCCGATGCCGAGGGCGGTCAGGGCGGCGAGCACCGACAGGCCGAGAGTTCGGTGCCTCATCACCCGCACCGGCGCATAGGCTGCGGCGGTGGGGCGCTCCATGACGACTCCCCAGTCCAGCTCTCGGACCGGTGCCACCGATCCCAGAACCTCACCGGTATCGAGTTCGATCGGGTGGTCATAGGTGCGGGTGATGCGCTGCGGGTTGTTGAGGAAGTCCTGAACCAGCGGTGAGCCGGTGAGGGACATGCCACGCAGGCTCGGCACCGAGGAGACGACAACCTGTCCGCTGCCGTCGACAATGCTGACCAACAGACCGGCATAGGTGTTTTCCCCGAGCTTGTTCTGCAGGGGCTCGAGGTCGAGGGCGCCAGTGAGGGTACCCCACACGTCGCCCGTGCGCGATGTGAGGGGAAAGGCGAACACCGCTTTCGGCGCATCGCCTCCGGGGAGGTCGAGAATGAGGTCTTCAACCCGAATCTTCTCGAGCGCCGTCTCATGCGCCGCTCGAGCAGCCTTGTTGATCACGCTGAAGGTCGCCGAACCCAGTTTCGGAGATTTGACATAGGCGCCGGCCCCCTCGCGGGTCATGATCTGCAGATAGACGAACGAGCTGCCCGGCTGGTTGCCGAGTCCCTGAAGAAGCTCCTCGAAGGCGTCGACGTCAACGCTCTTAGCGGCCGCGAGCGCGCGTGCCGTGCTCTCCAGCTGGGTGCGATGGCCGTCCATGAAGAGTGAGGTCTCGCCCGCGAAGCTCACCGCCTGCCGACCCAGGTAGCGTTTTTCGACAGTTTCGAGGTGGGTGCGGTTGTAAGAAATCAGCAGCAGCCCCACCAATACCATCGGTACCACCGTGACGAGAACCAGGGTCGCTGCGATGGGGTAGGTCAGGCTGGATCGAA
>CAYPBC010000157.1:0-5561 GCA_964408845.1 uncultured Thermoanaerobaculia bacterium | reverse complement strand
GCCATCACCCGCCAGGCGACGAGGCGCTCATTCATCGCTCGCAGGCGGCGACAGAGCAGTCGGCACAGCAGGTTGAGGAACTGGACTGCGGCGTCTGGATCCATCGACAGAACTTCTTCCAGCAGCGACCTGCTGATCGAGAAGACGGTGCAGCCGGAGGTGTGGGCGCGGGCGTCGGCCGAGCGTGGTTGCTCGTCGATCAACGCCAGCTCGCCGAAGACCTCGCCGCGCTCGAGGATGGTCAGGCACTCCTCACCCATTCCCGGGACCATGCGCGAGATGCGGACGCTGCCGTCGACGACGATGAAGAGGCAGTCGCCAGGGTCGCCTTCGGCGAAAATTAACGTGTTTGCGGGGTAGCTCTTTTCGCGCGAGTACTTGGCGAGGAGGCGCATTTCCTGGGATGAGAGCCCCTGCTCGCGGAGGATGTCGAGCTTGGTTGCCTCGGTGAGATGCACCCGCGTGCCGCCGCCATCGGATTCGCGCTCGGGCTTCACCGGCTGCTGCGGCGCTCCGAAGAGCTCGCTCATCTGAGCGTTTGCCGAGCGGACCTTGGCGGCCAGGGTCTGCCAGAATCCCCACAGCAAGCTGGCGGCAAGGTCTCGGTTCGACTCAACGACCGCGTCGAGTGCAGCGGCGGGGAGGGTGTAGACGGAGCCCTTGCCAAAGCCGATCGCGGTTGCTGAACGGGGGAGGCCGTCGAGGTATGCGACCTCTCCGAACAGAGATCCCGCATCCAGGTTGTTCAGCACCTGGTATCCGACCGGGGTGGCGCGGGCGATGCGCACCGCACCCTCGCGCACGATCTTGAGATCTCGCGTCCTGTCCTCCTCGGTGAAAATCACCTCGTCTGTGGTGAATGAAGAAACCTCAGCGAGCTTGGCGATCGGGATGATGAGCTCGTCCGAGAAATGCCTGAACAGGCTCATCGACCTCAGCTCGGTGGCTCGCCGCAACAGGTCATCGCTCATGCCGAGGCGTCGCTCCGCCCTCTCTCGACGCTCGCGGAGGTCAACAGAGGGGAAGATCTTTGCGTGGCTGAGGGCTACGTGATCGCACGCCTTCTGCAGGAGGGAAATGCGCGAGGCGAGGAGCGATTCCATCTCAGCCGGTTCCTTCCGACACAGCTGGACCAGGGTCTCGACCCGCCGACGCTCCTGGTTCTGCTCGGGCTCAGAACGCCAGGTCGCGAGGAGCATGGCGTCGATCGCAGCCTCGAGCGCCTTCTCGAAGTCCTCGTTTTCCAGGGACGCACGTGATGTCTCGACCGCCAACCGGAAGTCGAGAGGGTTGAGTCGGCGTGCCTGGAGGAACTCGGCGAGAGCCGTACCCACATCGCCGTGCCGCATATGGAGGTAGCCGGCGGCGGCATAGGCCAGGTAGTTGAACGGGGTTCGCAGCTTGGCGAGGTCGATCATGTCGACCGCGCGCCCAAACTCGCCGCGGGTCTCGAAGATGTGGGCCATCCCAAGAGCATGGGAGGCTTCGAGGTTGCGCCTCTTGAACTCGCGATCGAAGTCTTCGATGCCATCCTCGTCGCGCAGACGGTTGGCTTCCTCGCGCAGCTCGGCCGCTCCCTTCGGGGATAGGGCGGCCGCGATCTCCAAAAGGTCGGCGGCCTCCGACGGTCGGCGATAGGACCGCAAACGCCGGGCGACCTCGACCAGTCGGTCGATCATGGACGGGTGTGGCATGACGGAATCGTTCACGTTGGTTTCCAAGTCTCAATTGTAGTGAACCCCCGGGGAGCAGGTCAAACCCGGGGGGCAGAGCCTCTGCTCTCGAAACAATTCGAAAGTACCTCGAGAACGCGAATCCTGGGAATCTGGCGTTCGGTCGAGCGCCGAAGGCGCGAAAGATCCATAGCCTGGGGCGAAAGCCCCAGGAACACGGGGCGGGAATAACAGTAAGCCGCGAAGCGGCGACAGACAATCGCAAGATGATGACTGCGGCTCACGCCGAAGCCGCGATCTGTCGCCCTTTCAGGGCTCCGGAGATTTTCTGAGGCAACCACCTGGGGTTACTGACGGCCTTGCGGCCGTCGTGACGCACACTCGCCTGCCTGCAGTCGATGCCGGCCTCGCTGCCGCGATTCCGGCTCGACTCGCTCGCCAGCCGAGCGCGGGTTGACGCCCCAGGCTATGTACATACCGCCGCTTCGCGGCTCGAACCAACCAGCAGGAAGAACCCAGAGGCGTCCCGTTGAGCGAGTTTCGTAGGATCTGGCGGGTAACGAAACGGCCGGGTATGCGTAGAATGATCATTCGATGAAGACTCTGCATGTGGTTTTTTGCGTCGTGATATCGGCCGCGATTGCCGTCGCGGCCGAAGCTGTCGACCATCTGACCCTGGCGGACGCAACTCCGGGACGGACTGGGGTGTGCATCACCGAGATGGATGGCGGCGAACGGGTCGAGATCCCGCTCACGGTTCTGGGGACCATAGGTTCCGGGACCCCCGACGGCGAGATCGTCCTCGTTCGCCTCGACGACCCGCGCTTCGAGCACACCGGCATCATCGCCGGCATGAGCGGTTCTCCGGTCTACCTTGACGGCCGGCTGCTGGGCGCGCTCGCCTTTGGTTGGCCGTTCGCCAAGGATCCGATCGGAGGCGTGACCCCGTTTGAACGCATGCTCGAGGTCGAGCCGTCCCCGTCACCCGCAGCCGTTGCCGAGCGCCCGCCCTTCGCTGACATCGTGGCCGCGGTCCGTGCGGGCTCACTCGGCAAGATGGTGGTCGACTGGCTGCAACCGGAGGATGCGGATCGGCTGCAGCCCCTGCCGCTGGTAGTGGGTGGATCCTGGATCCCATCGGGAAGCGGCTGGCTGGCTGAAAGCTGGCGCCGGTTGGGATGGGTCGGCACCCCTGGCGGCGCTGCGGCGGATGGAAGAGGCGCGGGGGAGATCGCACCCGGCGATATGGTGGCCGCGGTCCTTGTGGACGGCGACGTGAGCATTGCAGCCGCCGGTACCGTGACCGAGGTCCGCGGCGATCTGTTGTGGGCCTTTGGCCACCCGGCGCTCGGTGCCGGCGCCATCGTCATGCCGTTGGCGAGGGCACGCGTGGTGGCGGTGATGCCGAGCGTGATGAGCTCGTTCAAGTTCTTCACCGTTGGTGAGCCGATCGGGGCGCTGGTCGGCGACCGCGCGCCGGGGGTCGTGGGCCGTCTTGGTCAGAAAGCGCCGATGGTTCCAGTCCGGGTATCAGTCGACGGCCGCGCCTACTCGTTTCGCGCCATCCATCATCCGACGCTGCTGCCGCTGCTGGTCGGGTACCTGTCGCACGCCAGCCAGAGCGTCTTTGGCCGCACCTTCGGTGATCAGACGATGAGCACCAAGATCGAAGTGCGGTATCCGGGGAGCGAGACGGCAACGGTGTCGGCGGTCTTTACCGGCATCCAGGCGTCCGCCGAAGCGGCGGCCTTCGCCACCGCCGTGGTCGGCTACTTCGAGGGGTCGAGCTTCGCCGCACCCGCGATCGAGTCGGTGGACATCAGCCTTGTAACGAGCGAGGACATCAGGACCGCCAAAATCATCGAAATCGTCCCCGAAACCCGCGTCGTGCGGCCAGGCGAGGAGCTCGAGGTGCGATTCCGGATGCAACGCCATCGTGGGGGCGAGGAGACTCGCACGCTGACCCTGCGCATCCCCGACGGCATACCGGATGGACGTCTCGATCTGGTGGGGGCGGACGGCGCGGCGTGGACCGCCTATGACCTGCAGATGCGCCCCTTCGAACCGTCGAGCTTTGCCGACGAGGTGCGGTTGGCGAATAGCCTCATTCCCGGCAATACCCTGGTGGCGGTGCTCGAGCGGCAGGATTTGGGCATGGTCGTTTCGGGTGGGTCGTTGTCGGCGCCGCCGAGCCTCGTGTTGCAGCTTCGGTCCGCGCTCGGTCCCAATCTGGAGACGACCGCCTACAGCGTTTTCGGCAAGGCAGAGGTCGAGGTGCCGTACAGGGTGAGCGGAGCGCAGCGAATTCCGATCACCGTCCGCAGCAGAGAGTAGGTTTGGGAGAACAGATGAGAGGTCTGAGATTTCTGGTGACGGTCTTCGCCGTGCTGTTGTTCGTGCAGGCCGCAGGTGCGACCTCGACCGACTGGTGGATTGTCGACACAGCCGAGGAGCTGCTCGAGGGCCGCGGCTCCGATGTCGAGGTGACCGCGGACGGCCGGTTACGGCCGGTTGTCGGTTGGACGGCCGGCGTCACCTTCGATGAACCGGTGGTGATGGCCGCCATCCGAGCTGCGGACGGGTCGCTGATCGTCGGCACCGGCCATCCGGCGCGACTCTACCGGGTGAGCGGAAACTCAGCCGGGCTGCTGGCCGAAATCCCGGCTGAGCAAATCACGGCTCTCTTGATGACGACCGACGGGGCGGTTCTGATCGCGACGGTGGCGCCGGGAGTTCTCTACCGGTGGAATGACGATGCGTTGAGCGAGGTCGGCCGGGTGGGGGAGGGCGGCCTCTGGGATTTGGCGCTCTTCGACGGCAAGGTGGTGGCCGCGGGCGGGCCACCGGCGTCGCTCTTCAGGCTCGAGGATCGTGGGCTCGTCCGCTGGCTCGAGCTTCCCGACGTCCACGCCTCCTGTCTCGAGACCGCCGATGACCGGCTCCTCGTGGGCACCGCCGACAAGGGTCTGATCCTCAGCATCGACCGAGACGGTGTGATCGGCATCCTCGCCGACAGCCCGTTCACGGAGATCTCGGATCTCGCGGTTGGGGATGGCTCGGTGTGGGCGACAGCCCTGGTCGGCGAGCCCGTGACCACAGTCCGAAAAAAGAAGAGCAACGGAGACGACGAGGAGAAGACCCAGGCCGAAGCCGAGGTCACTGTGACCACCGAACTCAAGCTGCCCAAGGTCAACGGCAAGACGGCGACCTCGGAGGTGATCCGCCTGACCCCGGATGGGGGGCTCCTCAGCATCCACCGGTTCCTCAAAGAGATCGCGTCGGCGATCGCCTGGGATGGCCAGGGCGTGCTGGTCGGCACCGGCTACGAGGGCGAGGTGTGGCGGTTTGTCGATGGCGGAGGCGCCCGTCTTGCAGCCGTGGATGCGGTCCAGGTGGTCGGCGTAGTCGATGGCGGCGCCGCCCTCCTCACCCAGGGGCCGGCGGGCGTCTTTTGGCGCGGCGGCGATGACGGCGGCGGAGGGCGGTTTCGTTCACCGGCGAAACAGTTCAAGCAGCCGGTGCACTTCGGCGAATTCCGGGTCGAGCCGTCCTCGGATGATCTGCGCATTCGCTTTCGTTCCGGGGTTTCGGCAACGCCCGATGGTACCTGGCTCGAGTGGAGCGAATGGCTGCCGGCCGCAGGTGGGCGGATCCCGCTGCCGCCGGCGCGGTCGCTGCAATGGGAGCTGAAGATCCCCACGACATCCGGAGCATCACCGGTCGATCGTATCGAGGTCGCGGTGGTCGAGGTCAACCTCCCGCCACGGATTGTCTCACTCGAGGTCGAGGAACCGGGCGTCGTCTACCTGGCGGCGCCGCCGGCCTCCGGTCCCGTGATCGAGGCGGTCCACCCCGATGTCAACGGCATCTTCACCGTCATCGACGAGA
>CAYPBC010000156.1:0-5563 GCA_964408845.1 uncultured Thermoanaerobaculia bacterium | reverse complement strand
AACTCGTTCGAGACCGGGATGACCCAGCTCGGCGGTCACGGGATCTACCTGTCGCCCGACAAGATGCAGATCAGCCACGGCGAGAACGCGAAGGACACCGCCAACGTGCTGTCGCGCTACGGCGAGGGCATCGCCATCCGCCACTGCGCCTTCCACGAGGGCAACGACTACATCCGCGAGGTCGCCGACCACGCGTCGATCCCCGTGATCTCGATGCAGTGCGATATTTACCACCCCTGCCAGATCCTGGCCGACATGCTGACCATCCGCGAGCGCTTCGGAAACGACACCAAGGGGCTCAAGCTCGGGGTCGCCTGGACCTCAGCGCCGAACTACGTGCGACCGCTGTCGGTGCCGCAGAGCCTGATCCTGATGATGCCTCGCTTCGGCATCGACGTCACCCTCGCCTGCCCGCCCGAGTTCCGGCTGATGCCCGAGATCGAAGCCCAGGCGAAGGCCAACGCCGACGAAGGCGGCGCCCGATTCGAGATCACCGACAATTTCGAGGGCGCCTTCACCGACGCCAACGTCGTGGTCCCCAAATCCTGGGGCCCGCTGATGACGACCCAGGACACCGCCGAGGGTCTGAAACTGATCGAGAAGTACCCGTCCTGGCGCTGCGGCGCCGACCAGATGGCCCTCGGCGCCGACGACCTCATCTACATGCACCCCCTTCCCGCCGACCGCGGCCGCGAGGTCACCGACGAGGTCATCGACGGCCCGCAGTCGGTGGTTTACGACGAGGCCGAGAACCGGCTGCACGTTCAGAAGGCGCTGATGGCGCTGACCATGTGAGCCGCCCCGGCGCTCGATGCTGGATGCTCGATCCGCCCGCCCACCCGCAGGCAGATGCGGGTTGCAGCCAGTCTTTCGGAATCCCCTTTCCACTGATGAGAATTCATTGCCCACGGACATCGTAGTATTTGGTGAAGGGAGAGGGGGTGTATTTGGGCGCGTCAGGCGAGATGGAGATGGTTCCAACCGTCACGCAGATCGAGGTCTCCTGTGAGTCGTGTGGGGCAAAGGTCGTCCTCGAGCCCCGGCAACGTACGGCACGTTGCCCCTACTGCGATTCGCCGTCGGTTGTCGACCGGCAAGCGACCACGGACCGTCCTGACCCTGTCTTCGTGATCGGCTTTGCGGTCGATCGGAAACAGGCCACGCGCCGGATGCGGAAGTGGATCGGCCGCAAGAAGTTGGCGCCCTCGCGATTGAAGGGGAAGACGGCCGACAGGGTGACCGGGATCTACCTCCCCACCTTTCTCTACTCCGCCACCTCGGCCACTGTCTACTCGGCGACAATCGGCGAGGACTACTACGTCACCGAGGTCAGCCGCGACTCGAAGGGCCGGACCAGGGTCAGGCGAACGCGCAAGACCGAGCACTGCAACCTTGATGGCGCTCACGCCCACTATGTCGGAGATGTGGTGGTCACTGCATCACAGGGCATAACCAACGATGAGTTGGAGGCCATCGAACCGTTTGATCTCGGTGGACTGAGGCGCTACACACCGGCGATGGTGTCCGGCTGGATCTCCGAGGAGCCGTCCCTCACTCGCGAGGAGTGTCTGCAGTTGGCCCGCAGCGAGAGCACCAACGCGGTTGGCCGCCTGCTGCACCGGTTCATGCCGGGCGACAGCCACCTCGACCTGCGACACGCCACCACCCTCCACGACGAGTCCCTCGATCTCGCCCTGTTGCCGGTGTGGGTCTTTGCGATCCGATACGACGAGCGCAAGCCGCCGATTCGAATCCTGGTCAACGGGCAGACCGGCAAGGTCGGCGGCAAGATCCCAACCTCGTGGGCAAAGGTGTTGAAGATCGCTGCCACAGTGCTCGGCCTTCTCTCACTGCCGGTTCTCATCGCGCTGTTGGTGGCGCTCTTTCAATGAGCGTCGCCGATCTGGTCTGTGGTCGCTGCGACAGCCCCCTCGAGATCGAGGATCTGCGCTGCCCCATCTGCAACCAGGCGGCGCCACTCACCGCTCCGAAAGACGTGCCCGAGGCCGCGGTCGAGGTGATGCGATGCGACAGTTGCGGGGCCGCCGTAACCTACAGCGCTCGTGAGCTCGCACCGTCGTGTGTGTTCTGTGGTTCGGTGACCCATATCGAGGTTCCGAAGGACCCGCTCGAGCAAACCGGATTGTATCTGCCGATGACCGTGAGTCGCGACCAGGCGGTGGCAGCTTACACAGGCTGGCTGAGAGGGCTCGGGTGGTTTCGGCCCGCAAACCTCGGTTCGGAGAACAGCCTCGAGTCGCTCACTCCCCTGTGGTGGGTGGGTTGGATCTTCTCTGCCCATGCCACGGTGAGCTGGACGGCGGACAGCGACCTCGGCGCCCGGCGGGCGGATTGGGCGCCCCACGCCGGTCAGGTAGAGCTCGAGTTCGATCACATCGTGGCACCGGCATCGCGCGGCCTCAGCGCTGAGGAGACGGAGTTCCTCGCCGACACGTATGACCTGGATTCGGCCGGCGGCGAACCCGAAAGCAATGGCGGCGCGACGATCGTCGAACAGTTCGACGTCCCGCGCTCCACGGCCCGGCAGCGGGTCGCCGCCATGTTGGAACGTCGTGCCCGAAAACGGCTCGAGGATACCCACATCCCCGGTAGTCGCTTCAGGAACGTCCATACCTCGATTCTCCTGAGAAGGCTCGTGACCCGCCGTTATGCGTTCCCGTCCTATGTCCTGGCCTACAGATACCGGGGCAAGCTCTACCGGATCGTGATCTCGGGCCAGAACAGCACCCGCATCCTCGGCACGGCGCCGTACGCCCTGGCCAAGATCGCCCTCACCGGTTGTCTCGGGTTAGTCGGCGCTGCGGCCCTGGTGACCGCCCTGATCGCGTTGTTTTCGTGAACAGAGGGTTTAGCGAGAATCGGATGAACCACAGAGGCACAAAGAGGAACACAGAGTGTTCCCAAAACCAACGTATTTTGAAGATCCCCATCACTTCGGCGGATTCATTTCAGGCGATTGAGAGTCAAGAAGGGATTTCAGCGACCAACCCTATGAAAACCTCTGTGCGGCTCTGTGCCTCTCTGTGGCTCTGTGGTTGACCGCGGCACATCATGTAAACTGCGATCAAGAATCAATTGAGGAATGATCTGTGGAAGTCGTTGACATGAGCACCCCCCGAGTCCGGCCACAATTCGAGCTCGAGATCGCCTGCGATCCCGACAGCCTGATGGAGGGGCTCCGCGACCGGCTTCCGAACTGTCCCAACTGCACGGGAGTTTCGGTCGGACGTCACGCCGAGCTCTTCGTACCGGAAGCGGACCGGCGCCTATGGTCACCATGGCTCAGCGTCACCGCCGACGAAGCGGATGACGGCGCCGTGCTGCGCGGACGATTCGCGCCCCACCCCAGTGTGTGGACGTTCTATCTCTTCCTCGCGTTCGGCCTCGGCTTTGCGCTCCTGGTCGGCACCACCTGGGGCTACGCCCAGTGGGCGACCGAGACCACTCCCTGGGCCCTCATGATCGTACCGCTGGTGATGGTCCTCGGCGTCGCCCTCTACGTTGCCAGCCAGATCGGTCAACGGCTGGGCGCCGAGCAGATGACCCGGCTCCGGGCGGCGCTCGAAGAGCTGATCTAACCCGCTTTTCTCACCGCCCCCCATTTCGGCGTTTGTGGCAACCGGTAAAGCGGTAGATGAGGGGGGCGGAGAGAAAAGCGTGCAGCCCACCACCTACCCAATTGTAGATATGGTAGGTCCGACCTCCCTCGAAGCTCCGCCCTGCTCTCGGCATTCGATCCTCCGAACCAAGTATTTCAAGCCTGCAAAGCGGTCCCTGGCACGGTTACGCCGGTGTTTTCTTTGTCTCTCGGCGTGTCGGCTCACGGCGACCAGTGCAGGCCGAGTGCCCGCGCGAGGAAGGTCGCCATCTGGGCGCGGGTGACCGGCGCGGTTGGGCGGAAGGTGCCGTCCGGGAAGCCAGTGGTGATCTCGGAGGCGGCTAGGGCCTCGATCTCCTGGAACGCCCAGAAGCCCGGAGCGACGTCGGGGAAGGTCTGGACGGCCGGCGCCGGGCTGATCTGGCGCTTCCAGTGGACGATGACGCCGCGGAATCTCACATCCGAACTGTCCGGCAGATCGATGCTGAACACGTACGACTGGGTCGTGAGGGCGACGGAGATGTAGTAGTCAATCGTGAGGTCCGGGTCCAGGTCCACCCAGGTGCTCCTCACCCCAGGTGCCCATGCTTCCGAGAAGCTCAAGTGGGCGATATTGCTGCCGCCCGTCGCCCCGAATGCGCCTACCCAGTACCGGTATAGCGTCAATTCTATGTTCCCGAAGAGCTCTGAGTCGTCGTAGATGACCACAAACCCGTCCACGAGAGCGCCGCTGGGCAGACGCAGCGGCGCCAGAATTTCGGTGCCACCAGGGGAGTCACTTCTCCAGAATCCGCTTTGGGTTCTGATGTACCTATTGGCGCCGCTCGGCTGAAACTCCTCGGCGGAGATGTAGTGGTAGTTCGTCGAGGAGGTTCCGTAGAACTCCGGCGACTCGTCTTGAGCCGCGACGTACCCGCCGATGCTGGAGATCAGGAGCACGAGAATCCAGATGTGAAACCAATTGTGCGGTGACCTGTCCATCAGAACCTCCCTTGTCACGATTCTCTCACCGTTCAGGGTTGCCGAATGGAACCTTCAACGTCCAATCAGTCGCCCGGTTAGAGAATCTGCAGAATGCCGGGGGCGGGAAGCGGTCCGACCGGAATCGGCGGGCCCCGTCCACCGAAAGGGTCTGGACGGCGCCGACATTCGTCGCCGTCGCGTCGATCGCGAGATTCGGTGATGGCCTTGTCCTCTCTTTGGTTCGCTGAAATCGTATCACACTTCTGAGACTGGGAAGGGGACCGAGCCCGTTCCACCGAGACGAGGCTCACCGGGTTCAGGTGGACGTACGCGACGAGCCGCATCAGGTACCTCTCGTCGAGCATGTCCTTGGCCTTGAACCTCCCCTGCCACAGGGGCCCGTAGGTACGATCGTGCAGATTCCTCGCCCGCGTGACCCCCTCCTGCAGGGTTTTCATCGTCCGCAACAACGGCGCCGGACCCTGACGAACGATGAGGTGGTAGTGGTTTCCAAGCAGGCACCAGGCAAACACCGCGCCCTCATACCGGCGAATGGTCCGCCGCAATTGAGCGACGAAAACAGACGCCAGCCTTTCGTCCGTACATACCCGCAGCCCACCACCTACTCGATTGTAGATATGGTAGGTCCGACCTTCCTCGAAGCTCCGCCCTGCTCTCGGCATTCGATCCTCCAAACCAACTACATCAAGTCTGCAAAGCGGTGCCTGGCGCGGTTACGGTTATGCAGATCGAGGTAGACCGACCCGGATCCACTCAGAAAACATCATCCGCGTTCATCTGCGTGATCTGCGGGCAGATCTGGGATGGACGGATCCAGCATCCAGCATCTACAAATGCTCGCCCGTCTGATGAAATTGGCTACATCCTTATTGACCTTGAGCGCAAATCCGGCATACTGAGAGCACGCGGACCGGCCGGCCATGGGGGCCTTCCGGTTGCAGCGGGGTGGGTGGGAGCGAC
>CAYPBC010000155.1:0-5571 GCA_964408845.1 uncultured Thermoanaerobaculia bacterium | reverse complement strand
GCAGTCCGAGACCGCCTATCCACGACGCCAGCGTCGTATCCACCCGCTGAGGCAGAACAACCGGGAGTCGGGTGTGGATCCGCAGGCGACGCACGTGAGGAATCGCCACCAGCGACCGGGCGAGCACCTCAAGGCGGCGATCCGGCACGGTCAAGGGGTCGCCGCCGGAGAGAATGACCTCGGTGATCTCCGGATCGGCGGCGATCCGCGCCGCCGCGCTCTCCGAAGCGTGCTCTCCATACGGGAAGTGCCGCCGAAAGCAGTAGCGGCAGTGAATGGCGCAGGCGCCGGTCACCATCACCAGGGCGCGGCCACGGTATTTATGGAGCACGGAGTTGACCGGAGGCGACGACAGCTCGCCCACCGGATCGGTGGTGAACCCTCCCACCGGAATGATTTCTCGATCGATCGGCAGTACTTGCCGGAGGAGCGGGTCGTCAGGATCTCCGCGCCGCATGCGCGCGACGAAACCTCGTGGTACCCTGAGCCCGAAGCTGCGAGCGGAACGCAAGGCGTCGGCACGCTTGCCGAGGCATGATTCGTCGAGGTCGAGCAGTGCGAGGAGCTCATCCAGATCACTCACCGCATCGGCTAGGAGTTGCCTCCATTTGCCGGCCGGCCAGGGTGTCGCATCGACAGTCGCCACAGAGCGCAGTCTCGCAGCTTCGGTATGATCAGCGCAAGTGAGGAGAGAATTCGAGATGGCTACTTACAATTTGAATCAGGTCAGAGTCGGGCTCAAGATCCTGGTCGACGGCGATCCGTGCGTCATCGTCGGCACCGACGTCGTCAAACCCGGCAAGGGCCAAGCCTTCACCAAGGTCAAGTTCAAGAACTTCAAGACCGGACGAGTCAACGAGAAAACCATCAAGGCCTCCGAGTCCTTCGAAGGGGCCGACGTGATGGAAAAGGAAATGCAGTACCTCTACACCGACGGCCACACCTGGACCTTCATGGACCAGAACACCTACGAGCAGGTGGAGGCCGATGCGGCCGCGATCGGCGGTATGCAGCAGTGGCTCAAGGAAGAGGATCTCTGCCTCGTCACCCTGTGGGCGGGCAACCCGATCGTCGTCACGCCGCCCAACTTCGTTTTTCTCGAAATCACGGAAACCGATCCCGGCGTCAAGGGCGACACCTCCGGCGGCGGCACGAAGCCGGCAACGCTGGAGACCGGCGCGGTGGTCCGGGTCCCCCTCTTCATCCAGATAGGCGAAAAGATCAAGGTCGATACGCGTACCGGGGAGTATGTCTCCAGGGCATGAGTCATCCAATGATGAAACGTTAAACGTTAAACGTTTTAACGCTCCGACGATCGAAGAAGAGATGACGGCAAAACCGACAGATTGGCGCCCTGCCGCTTCGATGGAGATGCTCCGCCTGCGCGCGGAGATTCTGGCGAAGATCCGTGCGTTCTTTGCCGAGCGCGAGGTCCTCGAGGTGGAGACCCCTCTGCTCGCCTCGGCGCCGGTCACCGACCTCCACCTCCAGGCCCTGAGCTGCCGTTACCGCGGTCCGGGCGCGGACGGGGGACGCGATCTCTTTCTCCAGACCTCGCCCGAGTTCGCTATGAAACGGCTGCTCGCCGCCGGCAGCGGACCGATCTACCAGATCTCCAAGGCCTTCCGCAACGGCGAGGCGGGCAATCGGCACAACCCCGAGTTCACGATCCTCGAGTGGTATCGGCCGGGATGGGATCACCACGCGCTGATGGACGAAATCGACGAGCTCCTGGGCTCGATCCTCGCCGCCCATGCCGCGGAACGGCTGACCTTTGCCAAGGCGTTCGAGCGGCATGCCAAGATCGATGTTCTGCAGGCGTCGGCGGCGGAGCTCGAATCCCGCGTACGGGACCTCCTGTCGGGCGACGCGCCGGATCTCGGAGATGATCGCAACGGATGGCTGGATCTGCTGCTCAGCCACGCGCTCGAGCCTCGTCTGGGTCATGGCCGGCCGAGCTTTGTCCACGACTGGCCCGCCGATCGGGCGGCTCTGGCCCGAATCCGTCCCGGAGACCCCCCTCTCGCCGAACGTTTCGAGGTCTATGTCGAGGGCATCGAACTGGCCAACGGCTACCACGAGCTCATCGATCCCGCCGAACAGCGACGGCGCTTCGAAACAGATCTCAAGGCTCGGCGACGCGCCGGGCTGCCCGAGCCGCCGGTCGACGAGCGGCTCCTTGGCGCCCTCGAGCACGGCCTCCCCGACTGCGCCGGTGTCGCCCTCGGTGTGGACCGGCTGGTGATGCTGGCCGCCGAAACCCGCGATATCGCGGACGTCCTCGCCTTCCCTATCGACCGGGCATAGCCCCGTCTCAGTGCCCGTCTCCGTCTCCGTGCCCGACGGAACGGAAACGGAGACGGAGACGGGCACGGAGAGGGATCCGAAGCTATACTCCTCCGATGACCACAGCCGCTGCCATCATCATCGGCGATGAAATCCTCTCGGGAAAGGTCCGCGAGGCCAACACTGCCCCGTTGATCGATCTCTTTGCCGACATCGGCGTCGAGCTGCGCCACATCTCGTATATCGGCGACGAGGAGGAGGACATCATCGCCGAGGTCCGCATGTGCTCCGAACGGTACGACGCGGTCATCACCTCGGGCGGCGTCGGACCCACCCACGATGACCGCACGGTGGCTGCCATCGCGACGGCCTTTGGCGTCGGCGTCGAGCGCCACCCGGAGTTGGTGGTGATGATTCGCGCGTGGTGGGGCGAGCGCTTCACCGAGGCGGCACTGCGGATAGCGGAGATCCCCGCCGGGAGCCGGCTCATCTACTCCGACGACGGGCTGATACCGCTGGTGGCCTTTCATAACATCTACATCTTCCCCGGCATACCCCGACTCTTCGCGGCCAAGATCGAAGCCCTCCGCGGGGAGCTCGACGGCTCTCCCAGGCGCCGGGCTGATCTCTACCTGAGCGCCGATGAGAGTGTGATCGCGGATCGCCTGGCCGCCGTCGACGAGGCATTTCCTGAGGTCAAAATCGGTAGCTACCCCCGATCCGAGGGGGAGGATCACCGTGTGTGGATCACGATGGAGGCAGTCGACGCGGACAGCGTGAACACCGCCGTCGATCGCCTCCTGGATGTGCTGGACGACGGCGACGTGGTTCGGGTCGAGCGTGATTAACCCGCGTCCGCGTCCGCGTCCGTGCCCGAGTCCGATGGGACGCGCAAGGAGGAAAAACAACGCTCGGAATGCCCGCAAGTCTCGACCCGTTGCCACCATCTGATATGAAACATGATCCCCAAGCCGACCGGTGGCAAGAGTACGTAGCTGAGGTGCGCCATCCGCCCGCCCCTCCCTACAACGACCAGTGGGCTCGATTCACCGAGATCTTCGGCGGTCGTGATCCCGATCTTCCGCCTCCTCCGGTGTGGGTTCCCGACCGCGAACGGCTGCAGGAGTCCAACCTCGCCGTGTTGATGGGAGAGCTCGGTATCGACGACTATTCGGACCTTCATCGCTGGTCGGTTGAGCACCGGGTCGATTTCTGGCAGCGCGCCATCGAGCGACTCGGCATCGATTTCATGCACCGGCCCGACGGGATTCTCGATCTCTCCGACGGACCTACTCAACCACGATGGCTCCCCGGAGCAGAGCTCAACATCGTCTCGAGCTGCTTCCAGCCGCCCGACTGCACGATTGCGGTGGCCACAGGGCGCGAAGGCAGTGACAAGGTGGAGACCGTCACCTACGGCGAGCTCGAAGCGCTGGTCAACCGGGTGGCCAACGGGATAGTCGCCCATGGATTCTCCCCCGGCGATCCGATCGCGCTTTACATGCCGATGAATCTCGAGTGCGTCGCCGCCTACCTCGGCATCATCCGCGCCGGGTGCGTCGTGGTCTCGATAGCCGACAGCTTCGCACCGCGTGAGATCCGGCGCCGCCTCGAGATCGCCGATGCCGCCGGCATCATCACGGTCGACCAGTTCAGGCGCGGCGGGCGGGCGATCGCCCTGTACGACAAGGTCCGCGAGGCGGGCGCAGCGAGGGCAATCGTCATCACTGAGGACGGGTGCGAGACCGTCAATCTCCGCCCGGGCGATCTGATGTGGCACGACTTTCTCGGCGACGACGCCACCTTCGATGCAACGGGCGCCGACCCGTCCGCCGCAACCAATATCCTCTTCTCCTCCGGCACCACCGGCGACCCCAAGGCCATCCCCTGGACCCACCTGACGCCGATCAAGGCCGCCATGGACGGCCACTTCAACCAGGACATCCGACCCGGGGACGTGGTCGCCTGGCCGACCAATATCGGCTGGATGATGGGGCCGTGGCTGATCTATGCCACGCTCATCAACCGCGCGTGCGTCGCCCTGTACGAGGGTCTCCCATCTGGCCGCGGCTTCACCGACTTCGTGCGCCGGGCCGGGGTCAACTGCCTCGGGGTCGTGCCGTCATTGGTGCGGGCGTGGAAGGACACCGGCGCCTGCGACGAGGTTGACTGGTCGATGATCTGCACCTTTTCGTCAACCGGCGAGCCATCCAACCGCAGCGACTACTTGTGGCTGATGAGCCGTGCCGACTACCGCGCGCCGGTCATCGAGTACTGCGGCGGTACCGAGATCGGCGGCGGCCACCTCACCGGCACCGTCGTGCAACCGGCCTCGCCCGCCACCTTCTCGACACCGGCACTGGGGCTCGATGTGGTGGTTCTCGACGATGAAGGCCTGCCGGTGGCCGACGGCGGGGAGGGCGAGCTCTTCCTCGTCCCGCCGGCGATCGGCCTTTCGCAGGAGCTCCTCAACCGCGACCATGATTCTGTGTATTACACCGGCTGTCCGCCGGGGCCGGCCGGCGAGGTGCTGCGCCGCCACGGCGACCAGGTGGAGCGCCTGTCCGGCGGCTACTTCCGGGCCCAGGGCCGTGCCGACGACACCATGAATCTCGGCGGCATCAAGGTCTCGTCGCTCGAGCTTGAACGGGTTCTCGAGCACCACCCGGCGGTCTTCGAGTCGGCTGCGGTGGCGGTCCAACCGGAGGGCGAAGGGGCGGAGCGACTGGTTGTCTTCGCTGTGCTGAGCGACGGCGCCGATGTCGAGGAGCTGCGGCGCGATCTCGGGAAGAAGCTGGCCTCGGAGCTCAACCCCCTCTTCAAGATCCACGATCTCGTGATCGTCGACACCCTCCCCCGCACCGCCTCGAACAAGCTCATGCGCCGGGAGCTGCGGGCGCAGTACCTGAAGTAGGCGCTCCCGACCCCTGTCTCCGTCTCCATATCCGATTTGGCCAAGTGATCAGTGATCGAGTGATCAGTCATCAGTGCGCGGGCAGCCCCCTACCAATTACTGGTCACCGACTACTCCGAAGTAACTGGTACGCCGTTGCTCCGATTACTCGAGCGACTTCCCGCGTTTCGTCGTGATTGCTCGGAATAGCCGCGAAGCGGCGACATACTCATAGCCTGGGGCGTCAGCCCCAGGAACAGGGCGTGACATGAAACATCAAGCCGCGAAGCGGCGACAGACAACCGGAAGACGATGGCTGCGGCTCAAACCAGAAGCGTGCCTCAAAGTGTTACCTATGTCCTGATACGAAAGTGTTACCTATGTCCTGAGGT
>CAYPBC010000154.1:0-5578 GCA_964408845.1 uncultured Thermoanaerobaculia bacterium | reverse complement strand
GGTTGGCGATGACGACGAGTTGGAACGGCTCGCCGGCTCCGATGTACTCGGCATCGAGCACCAGCGGCGGGCGATCGTATGTCGTCCACCACCGACCGTCGAAGAAGAATTCGAGGTCCTCGCCGAACTGGGTGACGCTAAAGACCGCAATGGTGTCGCGGATGAGGAAACCGACGTCGATGCCGCTGACATCGTTGCCCTCGATGAGGTATGGGGTGTAGAGGATGGCGGGGTCATCGGCCGCGATCTGGTTGGCCAACGCCTGCAGGGTGGCGAGGGTGTCGACCTCCTGCACGGCCAGGATGTCCGGCGCCTCGAGGATGGCGCGGATGTGGAGCGAGAGCTTCGCCGCCCGTGTGGCGATGTCGCTGCTCGTCAGGCGCAGCATGTTCTGCGACGCCACCGTGAACTCGTCGGGCAGCGGGTTGCGAACCGGGATCGGCAGGGCCGGCGGCGGGCCGACGGTGAGGGTCGCCGGCAGTATCTGGTAGTCGCCGAAGGAGAAGCCGAGCGCGCCGGTGGCGTCGAACATCTGGTTGGTGAACATCTGCACGTCGGGCAGGCCGAGGGCGTCCGGGTCGATCTCAAAGATCTCGGGGTTGCCGTCCCACACCGGCAGACCGGGCAGCCCGGGGAACTCGATGCCCGTCTCTCGGAAGGATCGGACGGAGCGGGCCACAACCGCGATGTCGCCGAATCGATCAGACGGTCCGGTGGCGATGCCGGAGGCGGTCACCAGCATCCCCTCGAGGCTTTCGAGCTCCGGCGGATCGGCCGGGAACCCTGACGGCAGGGTCTCGCCGAGCGGTACCGGCGGCGGCAGGGCGTTCCCAGAGCTGTCCACTTTTACCAGCGGGCTGCCGCCGATCTCGGTGAAGTCGAAGAACTCCTCCACGGTGCCGGAGACGTCAACCTGGTCGCCCACCGTGACCGTGGGGGTCGAGCTTGTGAAGACAAAGATGCCGTCCGAGGTCTGCGGGTCGCCGTCGCTGCGGTCCACCGGGGTCTGGATGAAGAAGCCGTTGTCGCGCACGGCGGTGACGGTGTTGTCGTCGGTCGACATGGGCGATCCTTCGAAAGGTGACAGCGCTCCCGAACCCTGGATCTCGTAAATCTCGAGCACCGGACCAGCCGGTCCACAGCCGATGTCGGCGCCGGTGTTTGGTGCGCCGGGCGTGATGCACACGAACGCAAGGTCGAGGTTATTTTGGTCGCTGTCGAAGCCGTCGGGGAGGCGGGAGATGCCCTTGAAGTCGTTGCCGGTGGAGCCGCTGTCCTGGAGGCCGCTGCCCGAACCCTCCGTGTAGGGCGCGCCGGTGTCGCCCTCGTAGGAGACGGTGTCGATCACGATTGCACCCTGCATCACGGCGACGGCATCGGGGGCGCCGTTCTGGACGAGGTTGCTGTTGGGCGAGACGTCGAGGTCGCAGTTGAGGACGTTGGCGGCATTGCCGCAGACGACGAAGTAGTCACCCGGCGCCACTGCGGTGGCGGGGAGGGCGATGGTGTTGTAGATTGCCGCTCCCCCTCCCGAACCGTTGATCAGCTCGAGGCTGAAGCTGCTGAGGTCGATGGCCGACGAGCCGGTGTTCTTGATTTCGATGAACTCGCCTGCGTCGGTGCCCGGCTGGTCGTAGTCGATCTCGTTGATGACGAGGCTCGGCGGTCCGGGTTCTGGGCAGCCCGAGGCGTCGGCGACGTTGGCCGTACCCGGGGTGATGCAGCGGGCGCTGAGGTCGACGTTGTTTTGATCAGTATCTACACCGTCGGGAAACCGCGAGATGCCGAGGAAGGCGGCTGAGGAACTGTCGAAGAGACCGGACCCCGAGCCCTCGGTGTAGGGCGCGCCGGTATCGCCTTCGTAGGAGACGGTGTCGATGATGGCCCCGCCCAGAGTGATCGCCACAGCGTCGGGCGAGCCGTTCTGGACGAGGTTGCTGTCGGGCGAGACGTCGAGGTCGCAGTTGAAGACGTTGGCGGCGTCGCCGCACACCACGAAGTAGTCGCCCGGCGCGAGATCGACGGCGGGCAGGGCGATTGTTTCATAGACGAAGGTGCCGTTGCCGTTGACGAGCTCAAGGGTGTAGGCGCCCAGGTTGATGGGGGAGACGGTGGTGTTCTTGATCTCGACGAACTCGGCGGTATCGGTGCCCGCCTGGTCGTAGTCGATCTCGTTAACGACCAGCTCGGCGCCGGAGGGTACATCACATTGGTTGTCGGCCGCGGGGGTCGGCGTGTTCTGGAGGTAGCCGGCGGTGTTGCGCACGCCGCCCTCGCCATTCGGGCAACGCTGGTTGGATTGGTTGTCCTTGTCGCCGGCGCCGTCCTCGTTGACCTGCGGCTGGCCGGCGTTGAGCAGCACCAACAGCCCGGCGTCGTCCGAGTCGTTGGTGTCGTAGACGATGGCATCGATGAGGCCGGTGGTCGTCACCGGGGTGCCGTTGGGGAAGTTGGCGGCGTCGGCCTGGTAGATGGCGACGGCGTCGGCGCCGTTCTGGAGGCCGCTGCTCGGGAAAATGATGTCCGGCGTTGGAGAGACACCAGCATTGCCGAGCACGAAATAGCCGCCGGCGTCGGAGGTGAAGCCGTCGAGGTCGAAGGCGTTGTAGGAGACATCGCCATTGCCGTTGTAAAAGACGACGACGAATCCATCGAGGAGCGAGCTTCCGATGCCACCGTCATAGAGCTCGACGAACTCGAGGGTGTCGGTGCTCAGCGTATCGGCGTCGGTCTCGTTGATCAGAAGGTTGACCGATGGGGCCGAGAAGGTCTGGCCGGTGTTGCAGGCGCCAAAGGTGTTTGGAGCAGGTGTCGCCCAGGTGAAATGTTCGTACGCGGTCCCGGTGCCGGTCAGCTGCAGGGAGTCGCCGACCGGCGTGGAGAATGGTTCCGCAACACCGATGTCGGTGCTGGTGAGGCCGTCGGCCGGGCCGCCGGCCGCGGTGAACGATCCCTCGTAGGACAGGAACTGGACGACAGCACTCGCGCTATCGACGAGGGCGATGCCGTCTGGCGATCCGTTCTGGATGCCGTTCGTGGGGTAGGTCACGTCGATGACTCCGAACCCGCCACAGACGTCGGGGATCGTGCCGGTGAGGGAAGTCGTGTTGTACGAGGCGCCGCCGTTTCCGTTGTACAGCACGATGCTCCAACCGCTGAGGTCGGTGCCGGCCGGGCCGGCAATCTCGATCGCCTCGCCGACATCGGTGCTGGCGTTGTCGTAGTGGATTTCATTGATGAACACCGTCGTCTGCGCGGCCGCCGGGATGGCTGCGGCGAGGACGGCAAGAGCAATGGCTGTGGTCTTCACAAAACTCATCTGGTACTCCTTGTGCCTGTCAGGACCGTTGACTGAGATTCGATCGCGTAATACCGATGCCGAGATTATACAGGTGACACCGATCAGGTTGTGATCAGTGGCACAGATCCATATTTCTGGGACCTCTGGGACCGCCGAGCTCCAGCTCGGCATTCCACCACGCCGACACCCTTTCGGCGACGCTTGAACGAAAACGGCGCTATGCGGAACGTGAATTCACCTGCCATCGAGGCATCTGTCTTCCGACAGGGAGAAATGCCGAGCTGGAGCTCGGCGTTCCCAGAGGGGAGGTGCTGCACTTGTGCTACACTTCGATTGGAGGACAGAATGCCGGCAAAGAACCCGAGGATCAGCGCTGTAGTGGACGTGGGGCTCTGGAGATGGCTGCGCTCGAAGGCGAAAACTGAGGGCATTTCGGTGTCGCTGATCGTGCGTGACATCCTGATGCGCGTGCGCGACGAGGAAGAGGAGCAGTATTGGGTGGCCACGGGTGAGGAGCGCCTCGACAGCTTCTCCCGTGACGAGGCCGTGCGGCACGATGACGTGTGGGGCTGAGGGTGCCGGCGTACGGGCTGCTTTACCACCCGCTGGTCCTGTCTCGGGACATCCCCCGACTCGATCCGCCGACACGAAAGCGGATACGGGGCGCGATCGAGCGCAAACTGACGGAGCATCCCGAGGCGTCAGCAAAGCCTTTGGCCCACACGACCCAGCGCCTGTGGTCGTTGCGGGCGGCCGCGTGGCGGGTGGTATTCGCTCTTCGAGAAAAGGAAGTCTGGATCTTGAAGATCGGTCACCGGCGCGATGTCTATTCGGAACGAGCGTATCGGGAGCCGCCGGAAGACCTCTCGGTGTCGGAGCCTGATCACACCTGATGGGTCGATGCCGAGCTGGAGCTCGGCGTTCCCAGAGGGGAGGTGCTGCACTTGTGCTACACTTCGATTGGAGGACAGAATGCCGGCAAAGAACCCGAGGATCAGCGCTGTAGTGGACGTGGGGCTCTGGAGATGGCTGCGCTCGAAGGCGAAAACTGAGGGCATTTCGGTGTCGCTGATCGTGCGTGACATCCTGATGCGCGTGCGCGACGAGGAAGAGGAGCAGTATTGGGTGGCCACGGGTGAGGAGCGCCTCGACAGCTTCTCCCGTGACGAGGCCGTGCGGCACGATGACGTGTGGGGCTGAGGGTGCCGGCGTACGGGCTGCTTTACCACCCGCTGGTCCTGTCTCGGGACATCCCCCGACTCGATCCGCCGACACGAAAGCGGATACGGGGCGCGATCGAGCGCAAACTGACGGAGCATCCCGAGGCGTCAGCAAAGCCTTTGGCCCACACGACCCAGCGCCTGTGGTCGTTGCGGGCGGCCGCGTGGCGGGTGGTATTCGCTCTTCGAGAAAAGGAAGTCTGGATCTTGAAGATCGGTCACCGGCGCGATGTCTATTCGGAACGAGCGTATCGGGAGCCGCCGGAAGACCTCTCGGTGTCGGAGCCTGATCACACCTGATGGGTCGATGCCGAGCTGGAGCTCGGCGGTCCCAGGGTCGGCCATCTAAGGGGCGGCCATCCCAGGAAGAGGAGGATGCGGATGCAGGCTACTGCACCACAACTGACCACGCTGATGTGGTGCCGTTTTCAAACCCGTCGGCGAAGAGACCGACCATCGGCCCGATGTACTCCGTTGCGATCACCAGGTCGTCGAACCAGACACCGCAGCTTGGATCCGAGTCGACATAGTGCTCCAGCCAGAAGTAGTTGAGGTTGAGCTCCGGGACGGTTCGCCATCGGAAACCTTCGAAGTCCGTGCAGCAGGGCGTCGCGGAGCCATTGGGGTCGCATGGATCCGAAGGCGTGCAGGAAGGATTCGGCCAGAAGCCGTCCCAGATCCACTCTCCTCGGGGGAAGCCGGGGCCAAGGTGGTTTTTCTGGACGCCGTCGATCCAGAATGCCTGTTCCCCGTTGGAGTCGGTTACCGGGTCGTTCATCTTGACCATGAACTCGATGCAGATCCACTGGCCCTTGTGGGCCGTGTGGGGTGAGGGCTTCCCGCTGAAGGTGTTTCCCCAGTAGCTGCCGCCCGGGTTGGTTCTCATCTCCATCCAGTAGGTGTAAAAGGCCCAGGCCCACCAACTGCCATAGGGTTCGATTCCTGTGGAGAACCGTTCGTCCCCCACGGGTCTGATGCCCGCCCTTGGCCAGGGCCAGGCCGTGGAGGGGTTGTGTCCGCCCAGCCAGGGCCAGTGATGCACGTTGTTGCATTCGGT
>CAYPBC010000153.1:0-5596 GCA_964408845.1 uncultured Thermoanaerobaculia bacterium | reverse complement strand
GGTCTTGCGGAGCACCGCGTGGCCGTAACCAGGAATCACCTGACCGCTGTTGAGGGTGTCCCACAGGGCCTTCTTGACGAGCTCCTCGGTGGGCTCCTGGTCGCCGAGCTTCTCCATGAACTTCATGGTCCAGCTCAGCACCTCCTGGTTGGCGAGGCCGTGGAGCGGTCCCGCGAGGCCATTGATTCCTGCCGACAGCGAGTAATAGGCGTCCGACAGGGCCGAGGCCACGAGGTGGGTGGTGTGGGCGGAGACATTGCCCGACTCGTGATCGGAGTGGAGGATGAAGTACATCCGCGCCACGTCATCATATGGCGCATCGATCCCCATCTGGTGGGCGAAATTGCCACCCATGTCGAGGTTCGGGTCCTCTGCGATCTGATCGTCATCCTTGTACTTGAGGCGATAGATGAAGGCGGCCAGCACCGGCAGCTTGGCCATCAGATTGCACGCATCCTCGTACATCGGGTCCCAGTAGTCCATCTTCGACATGCCCTCGTTGTAGCTCTTGACGAAGACCGACTCGCGCTGCATCGCGAGGATGCCGGCAGAATACATGGTCATCGGATGGGTGTCCGACGGCATGGCGCGCAGTACGTCCTTGACGTAGTCCGGCAATTGGCGACGGGTCTTGAAGTCCGCGACCACATCCTCCGCCTGTTCGGCGGTGGGGATGTCTCCGGTCATCAGGTAGTACCAGAAGCCCTCGACGTTCGGGTACTCCTGGCCATCCACCGCCGGCAGGGCTGCAAAGGTCTCCGGGATAGTACGTCCCCGGAACCGGATGCCCTCGAACGGGTCGAGATACGAGACGTCGGTGACCAGGCATTTCACGCCGCGCGCACCGCCGATCGCCTGCGCGATGGTGACGTCGGAGAGCTTGACGTCGCCGTGCTCCTTGAGCAAACGGACCGTTCGCGGCCGGTGCTCCTCGATCTTCTTGAACAGAGTTTCTTTCAGACTCGACATCGATGCCTCCCATTCTTTCTGGTCGAGATGCCGATCAACGCAGGCGTGGCATCTCGGCCCGGTCATAGGTTGTCAATCTCAATACACGACCAAACCCTGGCGGGCTTTCACACGCCGAGGAGTATAGAGCTTGTGAAGAAAAGTGACAAGCTATTTATCACTTGCTCAGACATAACTCCAAACAATCGGGGGAATTGCAGTGAATGGCGGTTCATTCAGGCCACCCGGCAGGGTACAGGGTTCAGGGCACAGGGTTCACAAATTCACCCCCTGAGCCCTGAGCCCTGAACCCTATACCCGCGTGGCTGAGCGGGCAGATAGTTGACATCCCACACCAGTCAGCGAAGAATCAGCACGTGCAGGGCATCTCGAATAACCGGCGACCGGTCCAGCTTCTGTTGGCCACAACCGACACCGCATTCTTGGTGGCGGGCGGGCTCGCTGCCGCCTGGATACGATTCGGGAGCGCGTTATTTTCGCAGGAGCTCAGCCTGATCCTCGACCACCCGGGATTCATCGCCTATGCGATCCTCGCCCAGCTCGGGCTCGCAATGACCTTCGATCTCTATCGTCCCGAAAGCTGGCGCACTCGCGACTACCTCCTCGCGCGAATGGCGGCGTTCGGCATCAGCCTCGCCATCGCCCTCGCTCTCGGCACCTATTTTGTGTTGCCGTGGCGATTCGGGCGTGGTCTCCTGGCCCTCACCCTGCTCGTCACCCTACCCCTCGAGACCATGATGCGCCTTCTGTGGTACGAGGTCAGCTCTCGCACAGCGTCGCGTCGCGCCGTGGTGATCGGGACCGGTCCGATCGTCTCCGAGCTCGAGGCGGTCCTCGCCGACCGTCCGGCCCCACCGTTTCGTATCGTCCGCCACCTGCCCGTCCCCAACGGAACCGGTAAGGCGGAGTTGTTCGCAGACGGCCTTGCCGACGCGGACCTCGTGATTGTTGCCCAGATCACCGACGATTCGACCGCCGACCGACTCGCGGCCCTCAACTTCGGCGGCACGACGGTGGTCGACTCCGCAGGCGCATTCGCCGCCCTCACCGGCCGAATTCCGGTGCGACAGGTTGACTCACGGTGGTTCATCGCCACCGGCGATTTCTCGTCGCTCGCCAGGTCCGGATTTCATCGCGTCCAGCGATTCCTGGATCTGTTGGTGGCCACCGCTCTCCTGATCCTGACCGCACCGTTGCTTCTGTTCGCCGCGCTCGGCATCATCTTCACCGACGGTCGTCCCATCCTCTACACGCAACAGCGGCTCGGCCGATTCGCCAAGCCCTTCACCCTGTACAAGCTCCGCACCATGCGCCGCATCGCAGAGGAGAACGGACCGCAGTTCTCGGGCGATAACGACAAGAGGGTCTTCCCCGTTGGACGATTCCTGCGCCGGTGGCGAATCGACGAGCTGCCGCAGCTTTTCAACGTTTTGCGCGGCAATATGAGCCTGGTCGGTCCCCGCCCGGAACGACCCGAGCTTGCCCAACGACTGGAATCCGAGATCCCGTTCTACGCCTTCAGGTACTCAGTCCGCCCGGGCCTCACGGGCTGGGCGCAGGTTCAGTTCCCCTACTGCGCCGAACCCGAGGAGCACCTGGTAAAGCTCGAGTTCGATCTCTACTCGTTGCGCCACCACGGTCCGGCGCTTTACGCGATTGTGCTCCTGAGGACGCTGGGCGCCTTGGTATTTCCTCCAGAAAACAGGCGCCTCTGAGGGCACAGGGTTCAGGGTTCAAGTGGGCCCTGTACCCTGCACCCTGAACCCTGTATCCGCAGGAGTATCCGAACGCACGTTATCCGGAAGTTGACATCGTTGCCACCGGATCCCATACTTTAACCAGATCTTTGGCGTATTGAAGCGAACGCGTTTCCGTGGGGGTGCCCGCTACTGCAGGGCTGAGAGCACACCCCTCGAACCTGATCCGGATCATACCGGCGGAGGAAATTGGAGACGCCCACCCACCATGCCGCAGCGCATCCTGAGCGGGCTTTCCGATCTCTTTTCCTGGTCGGATCGAACCTGGGATTTGCGGCATGAAAGTTCTGACGACAACCCTGATCCTCGCGATGATCGCGGCCGTTTCATCTTTTGCGGCAGAGGGTGAGTTGCGCGGCGTCCTGATCGACGCCGTGACCGGCAGCCCAATCACCGACGCGCGGATCGATGCCCGTGCAAAGGGCATCGACCTGCAAGCGACAACCGACGCCGATGGCGTATTCACCCTCGAGCTCCCGGCGCCTCCCCCGACATCTCTCCGGCTGCAGGTGGTCGCCGCCGGTTACCAACCCCTCGACCTCCACCTGACGGATCTCGAGCACAATCTTTTCCTCAGTCTGAAGGCCCAGCCCCTCTTTGCCGGCGAGATCGAGGTCGCCGGTCTCCGCGCCAAAGCCGGCGAGACCCCGGTCACGGTCACCAACGTTGAACGCGAGGAGATCGAACGCCGATATTGGGCGCAGGACGTGCCGATCTTCCTCTCGCCGGTGCCCGGCTTCTACGCCTACAACGATTCGGGCAACGGCATCGGATACTCATACTTCTTCCTACGTGGATTCGACATGCGCCGGACCGCCGTCAGCATCAATGGCGTGCCCCTGAACGACGCCCACTCGCACGGCGTCTTCTTTATCGATCTGGCCGATTTCCTGGCGACCACCGGTGATATCCAGGTGCAACGGGGCGTCGGGACCTCCCTTTACGGCGGCAGCGCGATCGGCGGATCGATCAACCTGCAGACCAGGGAACCCGCAAACTCACGACAGTTCCGGGTGGTCGCTCTCGCCGGCGCCTACGACACTTCACGCTTCAGCTTCGAGTACGACACCGGTCTCATGAACGACCGCTGGGCCGCCACCCTCCGCTACTCGCAGGTGAGGAGCGACGGCTACCGGGATCAGTCCTGGGCCGAGATGTGGAACTACTCGGGATCCCTCGTCCGCTATGGCGAAAAGACCACCCTGCGCATCAACCTCTTCGGCGGTCCTGAAAAGACCCATCTCGCGTTTGAAGGCATTCCCAGGGCATGGCTCGATGGGGAGATCACCGGCGACGTGCGGCGCGACCGGCGCCATAACCCCCTCGAGTTTCCGGGTGAGATCGACAGGTTCTTTCAGCCCCACTACCAGCTCATCCACAGTTGGCAGGTGAACGACGATCTTGTCTTCCAGAACACTCTCTTCTACTTCACGGGCGACGGCTACTTCCAGCAGTTCAAGGAGGATCGGTGGTTCCCCGAGTACGGTCTGACACCGTTTCCAGGGCCCGACGGCGAGATCATCGACACCACCGATCTGGTGCGGCAGCGTGAGGTCGACGAGTGGGACGGCGGGTGGATCCCCAATATTGAGTGGCGCCACGGCGGCGGGCGCGGCGCCCTCCAGGCGGGTGCGTCGATTCGACTCCACAGCGGCCGGCATTTCGGTATCGTCCAGTGGGCGGAGCACTACCCTCCAGATCTCCCTCCCGACCACCGCTACTACGACTACGAACTCGACAAGGTCTCGCTGCAGCCGTTCCTCCAGGAGAGCTGGCGCTTCAACCAGCGGTGGAATCTCCTCGCGGGTCTGACCTGGACATCACAGACTTACGATCTCCACGATGACAAGATCAACGACGTGTCCTTTGACACCACCTACACCTACCTCCTCCCCCGCCTCGGCCTCACCTACCGTCCCGCCCAGCGGTGGAGCATTTACGGCAACGTTTCGCGCGGCGGCCGCGAGCCGGCCTTCCGCGATATTTACGACCCCCAGAGTTTTTGGACGCCTCCACCCCAGGACCTCGAACCGGAGAAGCTGACCGATTACGAGCTCGGCGCGCGATACGGCTGGAAAACGGGCGCCGCCACCCTCAATATCTACTATCTCGACTTTTCGAACGCCATCGTGTGGGCCGGCGGCCTCGACAACAACGGCGACCCGGTGACCGCCAACGGCGCGGTCACCACCCACCAGGGCCTCGAGCTCGAGGTGTCGTGGGCGCCCCTCCCGAGGTGGACCGGACGGCTCTCCGGCGCGTACGCCCGCAACACGATTGACGAGTTCACCGAGTTCGGGTACGGCGGGGAGATCATCGACCACTCTGGGAACTCGCTCCCGGTCAGCCCGAGGTGGACAGCCACCCTCGAACTCCGCGGCGGCGCAGGGCCGGTGGACGGATTCCTCCAGCTTCGATTCGTAGATGACTTTTTTCTCGACAACACCGAGGACATGCGCAAGTTCCCCGAGATCCGCAACGCCCCCGGCTACATCCATCGCGTCAACCCGGCCTACACGGCGCTCGATCTCGGTCTCGATGCAGATCTCGGGCGCACGGTCGCCAATTGGCTCAGCGCCCGACAAATCAGCCTGCGGTTCCGGGTCAACAACCTCACCGACGAGCTCTTCACCACCTTCGGATACTACGACGGCTCGCAGCCGGTGTGGATTCCCGCCGCCACCCGCAACGCCTACCTCGGGCTGACCTTCGATTGGTGAATGGGCCAACCCGCATATCTCACGACATCTCAATCGGCCTCGCAAGGTGACGTGGTGAGACGTGCGGGTTATGCTGTTGCTCGTGACACCGGACAACGCATGATCAAGTCGCTGCTCGCCTTTCTTGTGATTTTCAAGGTCCACGTTTTG
>CAYPBC010000152.1:0-5603 GCA_964408845.1 uncultured Thermoanaerobaculia bacterium | reverse complement strand
CCTCGACGATCCACAGCGGGATGTTGAAGGCGTCGCAGAAGCGGACGAAGCGCGCGCCCTTGACCGAGGAGTTGATGTCGAGGACCCCCGCCAGGTGAGCCGGCTGGTTGGCGATGACGCCGACCGAGCGGCCGCCGAGGCGCATGAATCCGACGACGATGTTCTTGGCGAAGTGTTGATGGACCTCGAGAAACTCGCCGTCGTCGGCCGCCCAGCGAATGAGCTTGGTGATGTCGTAGGGTTTGTTGGGATCTGCGGGAACGAAGTCGTCGAGCTCGGGGATCTCCCGGTCGAGGGGATCGTCGGTGGCGAGAATCGGCGGGCGTTCGGAGTTGTTCGACGGCAGGTAGGAGAGCAGTCGACGGATCAGAGCGAGACACTCGGTGTCACCCGGGGAGGCAAAGTGGGCGACCCCTGAGACTGAGTTGTGGCTCATGGCGCCGCCGAGCTTTTCCTTGGTCACCTCCTCATGGGTGACGGTCTTGATGACTTCGGGTCCGGTGACGAACATGTACGAGGTGTCCTCGACCATGAAAACAAAGTCGGTGATCGCCGGCGAGTAGACGGCGCCTCCCGCGCATGGGCCCATGATGGCCGAGATCTGAGGTATGACGCCCGACGCCAGGGTGTTGCGGAGGAAGATGTCGGCATAGCCCGCGAGCGACGCCACGCCCTCCTGGATCCGCGCCCCTCCCGAGTCGTTGAGACCCACCACCGGCGCGCCGACTTTCATGGCGAGGTCCATGATCTTGCAGATCTTGGCCGCGTTGGCGAGCGACAGTGAGCCGCCGAAGACCGTGAAGTCCTGGGCAAAGACAAAGACCGGACGGCCGTTGACGCGCCCGTGGCCGGCCACCACCCCATCACCCGGGATCCTGCGGTCCTCCATGCCGAAGTCGGTGCAATCGTGCTCGACCAGGGCATCCGTCTCTTCAAAGCTGCCCTCGTCAAGCAACTGCTCGATGCGTTCGCGAGCGGTCAGCTTTCCCTGCTCGTGCTGGCGGTCGATCTTGTCCTCTCCGCCGCCCGCACGATTGGCCGCCAGCCGCTCCCGTAGACGTTCAAGGACGTCACCATCCATCGGCGCCTCCTCGTCATCGGACATTCTAGCGCACCCACCCAGGCACAGGGCTCACCCTGCACCCCGCACCCCGCACCCTGCACCCTGCACCCTGCGCCCTGTACCCTGTACCCTGTACCCTGAACCCTGTACCCTGCCCCGCATGCGAGAAGCGCCCCGTCCCGAGCCCCCGCTCGATCCGCGTTGGCTGCAGACGTTGTCGGAACGATGCTCTGATCTGCGCGGAGGAGGGGCACGGTTCGAGGACCTCTTCGTCGAGCAGCGGTTGGAGCTGAGAGCCGTGTTCTCCGGCGGGGAGCTTCAGATCGAGGAGTGCCGACTCGAGGGAGCGGCGGCACGATGGAGATCACCCTCGAGGATCGTGCTCCACGCCAGCACTGGTCTCTCAGCCGCCGCCATCGGCGATCTGCTGGCCCGTCATGCGGATCGCGTGGCGCTGCCGCAGATGCGACCGGTGCTCACAGCCGAAATGGACCCACCAAGAGGTTGGCTGGACTGGGCCCGCGAGATCGCTTCGCGGCTGTCGCCGGCGCCTGGGGTCGTGCGGTACCTGAACCGTCGCGCCGCAGTCATTCGCACCGGTGGTTGGTCGCCGGTTTCGACGCCGGCCCTGGTTCGCATCGAACGCGGTGGCGAACACCCCGTCGCCCTGCTCGGCGTCTGGGGACACCCGCAGCTCGGCCGTTGGATCGTGGAGCTCATCGATCCGCCGGCCGGCAAGTCGTGGGCGCCGGACGCCGGCGCTCAACTTCCCGTGGTCTTCACCACCGGTACCGCGGGTGTGCTGATGCACGAGCTGGTGGGCCACATGGCCGAGTCCGATATCGTGACGGCGGGCGGGTCGCCGCTCTCCGAACTGTTGGGGGCGACCATCACCACCACCGCCATCGAGATCGTGGACGACCCCACGCGCTTTGACCTCCCAGGCGCCTTCAACGTCGACGATGAGGCGATGCCGGCGGTGCCGATCGTCGTTGTCAGGGAGGGGCGCTTCGAACGCTTCTTGTGTGATGCCGAGGGCGGCCGCGCGCTCGGCTGCGATCCCGGTCGGGGTCGTCGCGCGAACTGGAGCCGACCACCGGTGGCGCGGCTTTCGAATCTCGTGATCAGCTCCGGTGAGGTGGCGCCTGACGATCTCGAGGCGGATCTCGACCACGGACTCGTGGTGACGCGATTGGGGGGCGCGACCGTCGACCCGGTGTCGTCCCGCCTCGTCCTCCGGATCGAGAAGGGCTGGGAGATCCGGCACGGCCGTCGCCGGCGGCCGCTGGCCTCCTGCGAGCTCACCGGCAGCGTGTTGGAGATCCTCGCCAACATCGATCCCCGCATCGGGTCGGATCCGACTCCCGATTGGCGGTTGGGTTGGTGTGTCAAGGACGGTGTTCCCCTGCCCACCGGGTCTGAGGCGCCGACCCTCCTCGTCACCCGGCTCGAGGTGCTGTGATGGCAACACCTGACCACGCCGAACGCTTGCACTCGGCGGCCGCGTCTGCGCGTACCGAGCTCGAGAACTCACCGGTCGAACGGTGGGAGGTCTTCGCCAAAGCTTCGTTTGCTCGCGAGGTCGAGGTGGCCCCCGGTCGTCCGCTGAGGGTGATCCACGTCGAGGAGACCGGGGTCGCGGTTCGTAGCCTGCAAAACGGTCGTGCCGGTTTCGCAGCCGCCTCCGGGCTCGGAAGCGGCGCCTCGCGACGCGCTGTCGAGGGTGCGGTCGCGACCGAGACGGCCGTGACTCACGACCCACTGCCTCCCCGGCGTCTGCTCGGAACGACCGAGGTTCGCGCCGCCCGCCCTCTGCCGCCGACTGGTTGGGCCACCCATGTCGGCGAGGAGCTGGCACGGGCCGTCACGAGCCTCGCTGACGGGCGCCTCCGACTGCGGCGGGCGATTATCCAGGAAGGCGCCTTCTCGTGGATCCTGGCCACCGGCGATGATTGGGTAGCCCGCCATGACGGCACCAGCACCGCCCTCCTTGCCGAGGTCGAGGTGGTCGGCGACCGCGCCGGGGTGTGGCGCGACTGGCTTCACATCAACGACCCCGAGGCCTTCGATGTCGAAACCGCCGCCGCCCGGATCTCGGACCGAGCCCTGCTGACCGGCAGCCGGGTGGCAACCGACTCGGGTCTTCGCGATCTCATCCTCCACCCGGAGGTGGCGGCACAGCTCCTGTCCACGATCGCCCCGCTCTTCCTGGCGACGCCCGATGACGAAGACCCCCTTCCGGCGCTGCTTGACCGCGACGGCCGGCTGGCCGCGCCGGCCCTGACCCTCATCGACGATCGGACCGATCCCGAGGCCCCGATCACCGGACCCTGCGACGGCGAAGGGCTTGCCGCCCACCGCACCCTGCTCCTCGACGAGGGAATTCCCCGCCACCGCCTGGCCTCATTTCGAGATGCGTATCGTTGCTCCGAGTCAGCCAGGGGCGGCGCCCTGCGGCTCTCCTATCGCGACTACCCGTCGACCGGCATCGCCAATCTTCAGGTTGGAACCCAGGAGGCGATCCCCGCCGGTGACCTTCTCGGCGCCGCCGACCACGCCCTCTATCTCCTGCGGCCGCTGGCCCAGATCAGCTTCTCGCCCGAAACCGACACCTACCGGATCATTGCCTCCGGTGTGTGGCTCGACGGTCGCAACGTTCGCGGTTGGCACCCGGTGGTCGAGCTCTGCGGCAGCCTCGGCGGGCTGCTGCGGCGCATCGAGGCGGTCGGCAATGACCTCCGCTGGTTCCAGACCAGCCGCGGTTTTGTCGGCGCCCCGTCGCTGCTGGTGCGGCGGCAGCCGGTGGTTGGATAACGCCGAATTCGGAATTCGGAATTCGGAATTCGGAATTTCCACCCCCAATCCAAATCCCCCTCCCGGAGCCACCCGCCGGCGCGCCAAGGGCCGTTCACCGGAGGTGCCTGGCATCCTCTCGGGAAGCGCTTTGAGAAACGGGCCACGTTGAATTCGGTAGCGTCTCCCAGGAGCACGGAGACGGAGACGGAGACGGAGACGGCAAGTGCACGAATAGGCGGGATTGTGCTATCTTTTGCGCCCTTTGGCAGATTCATGTCATAGGATGGAGGCAGCGATGGAAGTCGGGATCTTGGGTCTGGCATCGAGTGGCAAGTCGACGGTCTTCGGTCTGCTGACCGGCCAGGAAACGACATCCACTCGTCGTGATGCGGCCCAGGTCGGTATTGCGCGGGTGCCCGATGCCAGACTGGACGCCCTCAGCGCGATGTACGAACCGGAGAAGACGACACCGGCGACGGTGCGCTATGTGGATGTGCCCGGCATCCCCGAGGAGCACCGGCAGGGGGAAGCGGCCTTCAATCTTCCGGAGTTGAGATCGGCCGATGCGCTGATGGTCGTGCTGAGGGCATTCGCCGATGAGTCGGTGGCGCACCCCATGGGTTCGGTGGACCCGTTCCGCGATCTCCGACACATCGAGGAGGAGTTCATTCTCCAGGATCAGCTGGTGGTCGAACGCCGCCTCGAACGCATCCGCAAGGATCTCGCCAGACGCAAGACGCCGGAGCTCGAACGCGAAGGCCGCCTCCTCGAGCGTTGTCTCGAGGTCTTGGAATCCGGGCGGCCGCTGCGCCTCGAGGAGTTCTCGGACGATGAGCACAAGCAGCTGCGCGGTTTCACATTCCTGTCCCTCAAACCGATGCTTGTCGTCGTCAACGTCGGGGAGGGCGACATGGCGGAGGGTCCTTTTCACACCGATGCCTGGGCAACGTGGCTCAGCCGCCCGCAAATGGCCTTCACCCACGTCTCCGCAACCCTCGAGCACGAGCTGTCACGGCTCGACGCTGCTGACGCTACCGCCTTTATGGAGGAGTACGGCATCACCGACCGCGCCATCGACCGGGTGATCCGGGAGTCCTACCGCCTCCTCGGTTCGATCTCCTTCTTCACGGTCGGAGAAGACGAATGCCGCGCGTGGTCGGTTCGCACCGGCACCCCTGCCGTGGAAGCGGGCGGAGTGATTCACTCGGACATCCAGCGGGGCTTTATCCGTGCCGAGGTCGTGCCCTGTGACGCGCTGCTCGAGGCCGGCTCTCTCGCCGCCTGCCGCGAGCAGGGCACCCTGCGCCTCGAGGGCAAGACCTACCCCGTCCAGGACGGAGAGGTCGTCCACTTCCGCTTCAACGTCTAGCAGATTCCGAATTCCGAATTTGGTTTCCCCAAACTTGTAGACGGCGCCTGGAGCCCCCTGTCGGCGTGGCGCCGGCGCGTTCACCGGAGGTGCCTGGCATCCCGGGCGCGTTCATTGGAGGTGCCTGGCATCCCGATTCGCCGCGAATCGGCGTGCCTGGCATCCTCTCGGGAAGCGCTCTGAGAAACGGCGCACCTCGCCGTCGGAAGCGCGCATCCGGAAACCGGGCACGGACACGGACGCGGACGCGGAATCACATCAGAGCGGACGCCACCTGCGAGAGATTTGGCCACCAGGGCATGAGATGGGCCTCGTCGGAAGTGTTCCCGATCGGTGGCGTGCCGTATGGGGCCTCACCCGGGCCCTCGGCCGCGT
>CAYPBC010000151.1:0-5611 GCA_964408845.1 uncultured Thermoanaerobaculia bacterium | reverse complement strand
GCCATGCACGCCGGCGCCGACTTGATGACGTTCTCTACAAAGACCTCTTCCGGCATGTAATAGAGCGCGTCGACGCCGAGCTCGGTCCGGACCTCGTCGGTGTCGCCGTTGAAGCGGGCGCCGATGAGCTCCTTCTGAGTCGGTGTGTTGATGCCCTGGAAGCACGAGTCGATGACCATCGGCCACAGGGTGCCGAAGAAGATCTCTTTGGCGCCGGCGGCGCGGAAGGCGCGCACGATGTGCTTGGCATTGGTGCCGCGCACGATGCTGTCGTCGACCAAGAAAATATTCCGCCCCTCGACCGCCTTGGCATCGACCCGAAAATCGAGCATCGCCGCCTCCTCCCGCGCCTCCTGGGTCTCCTCCATGAAGATGCGACCCCCGTAGCGGTACTTGGAGACCGGCGTCGCGTACTGCAGCGCCGAGTTCTCGATCTCCTTTTCGAGCTTCTGGGCAAAGGCCTCGGCGCCGGGGATCGGCGAGTGCGGGATCGGCACCACCAGGTCGATCTCATCCACCACCTCGGGCGCCGTCTCGAGAAGGTGCAGGGCCAGGGTCCGACCCGCCCGCCACCGGTAGGAACGGATGTTGTCGCCCATCATCCTCGACTCGACGTCGGCAAAGTAGATGAGCTCGAAGGCGCACGGGCGCGGGTCCTTTTGGATCAGCACCCGTTCATCGATCTGCAGACCACGGTCGATGAAGAGGGCTGCGCCATGCGGCACCTCCTCCTCGACCGAGAATCCGTTCTGCTCCAGGGCCAGGGTTTCTGAGGCGATCATCACCGCGTCCCGTCCGGAACCCGTTCTGCGGCCGAGAACCATCGGCCGGAAGCCGTGCGGATCGCGGAAGGCGTAAAGTCCGCCGGGGGTCGCGACCAGCGCGGAGAACGCGCCGGTCAACCGTCGCTGCGTCTCTTCAATGGCGGAAAAGAGGATCTCCTTCTCCTCTGTGCCCGGGTCCTGCCGTCGAAAATGCTCCACCCACAGGCTGAGGACTCGCAGCATGGCGTCGGCATCGCAGGTCGCCGACAGCTCCTGCCCCCGTTCCTCGAGCTCGGCCTCGATTTGGGGAACGTTGGTGATGTGACCGTTGTGGGCGAGAGCGATGGCCGAGAGCGGGTCGAAGAAGGGCTGCGCGTTGTTGGTACCGCCGCTGCCGTAGGTCTTGTACCGGGTATGGGCTATCCCAACGTCGCCCTGCAGATGACCGAGCGGTTTGAAGATGTCGTCGGCGAGCCCCTCACCCTTCTTGAGGGAGACGCTTCTGTGTGCAGGATCGATCACAAAGAGCCCGGCATAGGCCGGACCACGATGCTGGAGGAAGTGCGCGCCGTTGCCGAGGTCGCCGACCACCGATCTACCGCCGTTACTGATGACCCCGACGATGCCACACATTGAACCCCCTCAGAGACGGACACTATAAACCAACCTCAGGAATCGAGCGAGCAGTCCAGCCAACGCGGAAATAGTAATCAGTGATCAGTAATCAGTCCAGATCCGTTTCAGCGTGCTTACTGATCACTGGTCACTGATCACTTGTCCTAATCTCCTTGGCGTTCTATCTCGCCTGTCATTGGGACGAAGCGGACCGGGATCACGGAACGCTCTTCGAAGCCGTCCGCAGTGCGGGTTATGACCTTCAACTCCTGATAGAAATCGCCCACCGGGATCACCATGTTGGCACCCTCGGACAGCTGTTCGAGGAGAGGATCCGGGATTCGCTCGGGCGCCGCAGTCACTATGATCCCGTCGAATGGCGCCTCCTCCGGCCAGCCGCCATAGCCGTCGCCGCACCGCACCTGGACCGAGTCGTATCCGAGCTCCGAGAGTGTGGCCGCTGCACGCTCACACAGGCGCTCACGGATCTCGATCGAACGTACTTCGACCCCCATGGCTGCGAGGACGGCGGCCTGGTAGCCCGACCCGGTGCCGATCTCGAGCACCTTTCCGCCCGGGCCCACCTCGAGCAGCTCGGACATCAGGGCCACGATGTAGGGTTGCGAAATGGTCTGGGAGTCACCGATCGGCAGCGGCGAGTCGTTGTACGCGGCATCGCGATCGTTTTCGGGGACGAAGAGATGGCGCGGCACCGTTCCCATGCTCTCGAGCACCGAGGGATTCTTGACCCCGCGAGCCTCGATCTGCTGACTGACCATTTGTTCCCGTTGCATCTTCCAGTCCGAGTCGGCGGATTCTGATGCCTGCCCGCCGTGCGAATTACAGCCGTCGACCAGAATTGCGACGACGGCGATCATGGTGGCGCACAGCAAAAAACTCACCGGGCCGTGACGCTTCATTCTCGGTCTCCACCTTTCGCCGCAACGTTCGCACGACCTTGGTCGTGCCTCTCAACCCACGCCACGGTCGGCCACCTCCCACCGCGCACACAGAAGGACGGATCTCCCGCCCGCTCATCATGGTAGACCAGCCGGCTGCGATTCACCATCATCATAACGCCGAATCCCATGCAACTCTTGTTCCGAGTTAGACCGGATAAACCCTCCTGCTGCCAGGCGCGCTCCTCTTGTCGCGCTTCCCGAGAGGATGCCAGGCACCTCCGGTGGGAATTGAGAATTAGAAATCGAAATTGGGGGCGGCCGGGCGGGCATTCCGAATTCCGAATTCCGAATTCAACCTTTCCCCTCCTTCCTTGACACTCCTTCCGGTACCGCCGACGATGGCTTTATGCGAAAGACTAACGATCGTAAGCGTTCGCAACCTTCCAAAGATGGACTGACCCGCCGCGAAGCGCTTGCTGTCGGCGCTGTCGCCGCCGTGGCCGCCACCACCCGCTCATCGGAGGCGACCGGTCGCGCCGGTCACCGGCCGGTCGCAGTGGCCTCAAAGAACGGCCTCGAGGCGGTGGGTCGAGCCGTACGGCGCATGGAGGCTGGACTCTCCCCGGTAGAGGCGGCGGTGGACGGGGTGGGAATCGTCGAAGCCGACCCAAATGACGTCACGGTGGGCTACGGCGGCCTGCCAAATTCCGAGGGCGTAGTCCAGCTCGACGCCTGCTGCATGGACGGTTCGACGATGCGCGCGGGTGCGGTCGGCGCCCTCGAGGGCTTCAAGCATCCGGCGAGGGTGGCCCTCGAGGTGATGCGCCGCACGACGCGCGTGCTGCTGGTCGGCGAGGGCGCCGCCCGCTTTGCAGGGTCGCTCGGTTTTGAGACCGAAAACCTACTGACCGAACGTTCGCGAAAGATCTGGCTCTATTGGAAAGGACAGATGTCCGCGATCGACGACTGGATGACGACCCCGGAGCAGATCGAGGACCCCGATGTTCAGTGGTTCATCAAAAAATTCGGCGCCATCCGGCCCACCGGCACCATTAATCTATGTGCGGTCAACGCCGACGGCGTCGTCGGAGGCACCACCACCACCTCGGGCCTTTTCTTCAAGATTCCCGGCAGAGTCGGCGATTCGCCGCTGATCGGCGCCGGCCTCTTCGTCGACGGCGAGGTCGGCGCAGCCGGATCGACCGGCCGCGGCGAGTCGGTGATCCAGGTCGCCGGCTCGCACACGGTTGTCGAGCTCATGCGCGCCGGGAAATCGCCGCGCGATGCCTGTATCGGCGCGCTCGACCGTCTGGTGCAGGCCACCCGAGTGCCGTACCTCCTCGACAACAACGGGAGGCCGAACTTCGACGTCAAGTTCTACGCGGTCAACCCGCGCGGCGAATCGGGCGCCGCAGCGATATGGCCCGGGGCGAAGTACGCGTGGTGCGGCGGCGGCAGTGCACCCGAGCTGAGAGACTGCGCCTCTCTCTACCCCACCCCACGACCATAGTAGTTAGAACACCTGAACGTCCTCTGGCGGGGACATTGCACCAGGATTGAGGACGTTCTCCAACGTTAAAACGTTAAACGTTGCAACGTTGAAACGTTTTCCGCCTGGCACAGAGCTTGCTGATTCCAGGGATGAGGATGGCGTCGAACGCCACCCGGGAGGCAACCATGGAGATTCTGCGAAAGCTCCCAATATTTATTCCCGCATTGGCAGTGGTGCTGATGATCGCCGTTCCGCCGGTGGAGGCCGGAGGCTCATTCGGGATCCACCTGGGAAGCAGCGGATTCGGCGTCTCGGTCGGCTTTGGTGACTGGAGCGTCTACACACGCTCGTGGTCCGACCCCTACTGGTCCCTCAACTTCAACGCAACGCTGGCCGGCTATGGCGAATGGGTGTGGGTGGGTGGATTGGGACGCGTTTGGCGCCCCTGGGTCTCCGCGAGCTGGCGACCTTACACCTACGGCCGGTGGGTGCGCACCGGCGCCGGCTGGACCTGGGTCGCATACGAACCCTGGGGTTACGTCCCCCACCATTATGGGAGCTGGGCCTACTCGAGCTTCGGCTGGGTCTGGCAACCCGGCTACGCCTACGCGGGAGCCAACGTGGTGTGGGTACGCGCCGGTTCCTATGTGGGATGGTACGCACGGCCTCCCTACGGCTGGAGCCATGCCGCCCATGGCTACCGGCACGGCTACCACGATGGATACCGAAGCGGTTACGGTCACGGCTATGGCAACGGGTATGACGACGGCTGGAAGGACGCCCGCTATGCCACCTTTGTCGGCTGGAGAGACCTCGGCAACGAGAACATCGCGCATCACGCAGTGACCCACACCATGGCGACGCGAAACCGGGGCGTGGACCACACCTCGGCGCCCACCCCCAACGAGGTCCGGCAGCATGGCGGCCGGCCTGTGACCGAAACCCATCTTTCCCGGCGAACCGTCTCCATGGGAGGGCGCGAAATCACCATCGCCCGGCCCGAGGGGGTGGCACGCAGTATCGAACGTCACGCCACCGATGCGGTCAGCGAAGCCCTCGCACCGGCCGCGATCGAGCGCCGCCAGCCGCTCGTCCGGCCGAGGACCGTGTCCACCTCGAGTACTCCAGTCTCGCGTGGAGCTGTCCCGTTTTCCCGAGAAGACCATTCCCCCGATCTGCGGCAGCGGCAGGAGTCCTCATCCTCGACCCGCGCCCAACGCTCCGAATCCGACACCGGCGTCAGGAATATCCAACGGTCGGCGCCTCGTTCCGCGGCGAACCAATCGAGCGCGTCAAAGGGGCTGGAAGCTCGTCGATCGGCTCGGGTGGAGCCCTCTCCGCAGCGTTCGAGCCGCGGCCGGACGGCTGAATCGCGGACCGCGGCTGCCGCCCGTACGAGCAGCTCGACGTCAACCTCCGCAAACGGCAGAAACACCGAACGGCGCCGGCCGGCTGCCGAGGATCAACGGACCGATGGCGCCTCTCATCCTGGGAAAGCACGATCTGACGCATCGGTCTCGGACCGCAGCAATTCCAAAAGGTCGCAATCGAATCGATCCCGACATCCCCGCAGCGCGAGAAAGCGCTGACAACCATCGTGAGGGCGGGGCGGTCGCAAGACCGCCCCGTCCTCCCCCACACACAACCCAACCACCCGAGTAATCAGTAGTCAGCGCCCCACCCGCGATTCTTCGGGAGACACCGAAGAAGAAACTTCGTGGAGTTTCTCCGGAGTGACGCCCTGGTTTGAGCTCCGAAGGAGCGACAGATATTTAGCCCGCACTTCTCACCGGGTTTCGTGGCGAGGGCAGCGAGGTGCCGCGCCCAGTTGGGTTTTC
>CAYPBC010000150.1:0-5612 GCA_964408845.1 uncultured Thermoanaerobaculia bacterium | reverse complement strand
CGAAAACGCCACATCTCACGACATCTCGCGGGCCTCGCGACGCGACGTGGTGAGATATGCGGGCTAGCCGCGGTGCTCATCGGCGCTTCGCTGATAGCGGTTATGGCGTGTGGAGGCCGTGCGGGTGAGCGGGCCGAGCCGGACGGTATGGCGTCCCCGGCGCCAGCCGGCGTCATCACCTTTGGTTCGATTTCCCTCAACCCTGCCCACGAGCATGAGGTTTTCCGTCCGTTCGTCAGCCACGTGGTCTCGCGGATGGGCGAGGTGGGTATCGGCAGAGGACGGATCGTCGTCGTGGATTCGATCAGCAAAATGGTCGAAGAGCTCAAGAATGGACGTGTCGATGTGTACATCGACAGCCCCTTCCCGGTGGCGTTCGTGGGGAAACGAGCGGAAATCGACCTGATCCTGCGGCGGTGGAAGCGCGGATCGGATACATATCGCAGCGTCGTCTTCACCCGCGCCGACGGCGGTGTGGAGTCGGTTGGGGATCTCGCCGGGAAGATGATCGCCTTCGGCGAGCCCTTTTCGACGTCCGGGTTTTTGATGCCAAAGGCGGCGCTTGCCTCGACCGGGTTGAGACTGGACAACTACGAGGACGCGGCCGCATCGGTTCCGCCCGACAGGGTGGGATATCTGTTCTCCAACGATGCCGAGAACACCCTGTTCTGGGTGCTCAAGTCCAAGGTCGATGCGGGAGCGGTCAATGAGGACTATTTCGAGGGGCTTGCGGGTAGCCGGATCTCCGAGCTCAAGATCCTCCTCACGACCAAAGCGGCGCCCCGGAACCTCGTCTGCGTTCGCCAAAACCTCGATCCTCAGGTAACGAATGCCCTGCGGACGACCCTTCTGGGCATGGACGAAGATGAAGAGGGCCAGGCGGTGCTGAAGGGATTCGAGGAGACAGCGAAGTTTGATCTTTTGGTGGGCAGCCCGGAGCTGCAGCTCGCCGGCATCATGGACCTCATGCAGTACGTCGAAGAGGATCTGGGCCAATGAGACGCCCGGACGGAGGGACGTTCGGGTGCGCATCGGTCTAAGGGGCCGTTTCATCGCCTTCGTGTCGGCGATCGTGATCGCCTTCGGGGTGGTGCTGACGGCCCTTGCGGTGCGGGTTCAGAACGACCGCCTCCGCCATGAGTTGGACGAGCGGGGGAAGCTCCTGACAACCGTGGTTGCGAACCATGTCACCGATTCGCTCGCCCTGTTGGACGTCAGCCAACTCCGCCAGTTGACCGATGACACGTTGGGGCAGGAGAACGTGCTTGGCGCCGTGATCTTCGACGAGGATGGGCGAGTGCTCACCGACGGCAGCGTGGAAAACCCGTCGCGCCACCAGCTGATCGACGAAGCGGCACGGAAGCATGTCGCGGTGTCGGACGCGTTACTGGTGGAGTTTTTGGGCGATGTCATGACGGTTACCAAGCCGGTGTACCTCGGCGACCGGCTCCTCGGAGGGGTGCGTCTGAACTACTCGCGGGCCGGTCTCGCGGAGGACCAGGCGATATTGGCGCGGAGGACCGCTCTGGTCGGCGCCGTGTTCGCAGTCCTCGGCGTGCTTGCAGCGGCGCTGCTCACCGAGGCCGTGACCCGTCCTTTAAAAGAGGTGATCGAGGCCACGCGGGCGGTATCCGAAGGAAAGTCGGTCCCCACCCTGAAGGTTCGAACCGCCGACGAGGTCGGTGAGCTCGCGGCGGCGTTCAACGAAATGACACGACAGCTTCGAGAGACCACCGTTTCGCGGGACTACCTGGATCGCGTCCTCGAAACCATGGGCGAATGCCTGGTCGTGACCCGTCGGGACGGCACGATTGCCCGGGCGAACAATGCGGCCTGTGCGCTCGCGGGCGCCACGGAGAAAGAATTGGTCGGGCGTCACTGCAGCGACCTGTTTCGGGCGCCCGAGGGTTACGCCTCGCTTCTCCACGCGCTGAATCCGGAAGGCTCGGTTCAAGGGCTCGAGACCGAGCTTCTGACAAGCACCGGCGAGGAGTTCCCGGTACTGGTCTCGATTGCGGCGATGGATGAATCTCCGGGGAGTCGCAGGGGGTATGTGATCGTAGCCGCGGACATCAGCGAACGGCTGCGGAACGAGCGCCAGAGGGAAGAGTTCGTCACCATGATCCACCATGAGGTGAGAACGCCGCTGACCGCAGTTCGAGGGGCCATCGGGCTTCTCGACGGCGGCGTTGCTGGAGATCTCGGCGAGACGGGACGTGAGCTCGTCGCGAACGCTCTGCGAAACAGCAAGCGGATGGAACGCCTCGTCAATGACATCCTTATATCGCGCAAGTTGGATTCCGGCCGTATGTCATTTCACATCCAGGAGGTGGAGTTGATGCCGGTCGTCGAGCAAGCGATCGAGGCGACGTCCGAATACGGCAACCAGCATGACATTCGATTCGATCTCGATGAGACGGCGCCCGGGGCCCGAGTCCAAGTCGACCCGGATCGTCTGATCCAGGTCCTGACAAATGTATTGTCGAACGCTGTACGATTCTCTACCGCCGGCGATGTCGTGAAGGTGCGAGTGAACCGGCACAGCGGGCATCTGAGGGTGGCGGTGGCGGATAGTGGGCCGGGGATTCCGGAGGAATTCCGCGACCATGTCTTTGAGCCCTTCGCGAGGGCCGACGAAGCCGGTTGGCGGCATCGGAGTGGAACCGGACTCGGGATGAGCATCTCCAAGGCGATCATCGAGGAGCTAGGTGGGGCGATTAGTTTCGACACGGAGGTCGGGGCCGGTACGACATTTCACATCGACATCCCCGACTCCGAGATAGGCTGAGAGAGAACGATGCCGATCAACGGGAATCTCCAGACCATGAGCCTCGCGGAGATCCTCCAGTGGCTGGCAGGCGGTCGTCAGACCGGCACGTTGAGTGTCACAAACGGGATAGAAGACAAGAAGGTATTCTTCGAAAATGGCGAGATCGTGTCCTCGTCGACATCCCATCCCAAGGGGTATCTCGGCCAGTTCCTCCTCAGCAAGGGCGTGATCACCGAGGAGATTCTGGCGCGGGCGATGGCCGTGCAGGAGGAGCAAGGCGGGCTCCTCGGGGAAATCCTGATCGAAGGGGGCGCGATCGAAACGGAGATGCTCGACCAGATACTCAAGCTCAAGACGGAAGAAAATATCTTCGAGCTCTTTGCCTGGAAGGAGGGCACCTTTGAGTTCCTCGACGGCGAGCTCCCGCTGCACGGTCTGGTGCCCATGGCCATTCACGTCACCGGTCTGGTGATGGAGGGAATGCGTCGTCTCGACCACGCAGAGGCCATCAAGGCGCTGATCCCGTCGCCCCAGTGCGTGCCCGTCGCGGTGGCGCCGCTGGTCGATGAAGGCGAGATGGATCCGGGCTGGCTGGGAGTCCTCGAGTCTGTTGACGACGATCGCAGCATCGAGGACATTTGCCTCCACACGCACTCGAGTGAGGTATTTGTCTCTCAGGTGCTGTATCAGAGGATCAGGGAGGGGAAGATCAAGGTCGTCCGCCCCCGGGTCGTGGCTCCGGCTTCGACGGAGAATCAACCGGGTGCGGGCGGGGGAAGCACGGCGCCGGCGTTGGGTACCGAGGCGCTGCTCGTGGAGGCGAAGGAGCATTTGAAAAACAGGGCGTACGAACCCGCGGCTCGCCACCTGAGGGCCGCGGCGAGCCTCGACCCGCACAACCGTGAGTTGGCGTTGGTCGTCAAGGAGCTCGAGTCAGAGGTGATGGCAGGCATCGAAGGGGACGGGATCAGGACGGATGCGGTTCCGGTAATCGCGACCTCTCTCGACGATCTCAGTAACATGAGCTTGTCGCCCGTGGAGGGCTTCGTTCTATCACGCATCAACGGCAGCTCCAACATTGGTTCGATCGTGACGATTTCGCCGTTGTCGGAGCTCGACTCGCTGCTGGTCTTCTGGCGGTTGGCTCGCGACGGCCACATAACGCTTGAGGGCTAACCATCCATGGGAAAGTTGATCGACCGCGAAAAGCGCGAACGGGCAAAGAGCCAACGGGTAGTTCGCAAAAAGAGAATCCGGGAAGAAGCGCGCTCGACATTCGTTCGGATGCCGTACGTGGAGGTGACCCTCGACGCCATCGGCCAGGCGGCTGGGGTCGAGCGCGGTGTCGCTTCAATGTACTTCCGCACCAAGGAAGAGCTCTTCCTGCTGATGCTCCGTGACGAGCTTGACGGATGGTACCAGGAGGTTGAGAAGAGCCTCGATGATGTGAACGACCCCCTCGATCAGGAAGCTCTTGCGGATCTGCTCGCACGAAGCGTGGCTGAGCGACCGAACATGAGCCGCTACCTCAGCCTGTTGCCGGTGGTGCTCGAGCAGAACATCGAGGTGATGGAGGTCTTCCGCTTCCAGCGCTGGCGGCGCGACCGAATGGCCGAGGCCGGCAAGTCGGTCGAAGGATCGATTGGTTTTCTGGAACCGGGGCAGGGGTCTCGTCTGCTCTATCTCGTCCAGCTCGTCGCGGCCGGCCTCGAACCGGCGGCGAATCCGAAGGGTGCGGCAGCCTTCGAGAGGGGAGATCCGGAGTTCAAGGGGTTTTGGATCGACCTCGAGGCCGAGCTGAAACGCATAGTCTCTGCGATGCTCAAGGACGACCCCGATGTCTGACCATCAACGTTTTACGGCGTCAACTTGACACAATTTCTCACCACGAGTAAAATCCCCCGGCCCGAGTGAGTGGAGGAAGATATGGCAAAAGGACATCGCGTCAACATCAAGCTCAAAAGCGCCGAGAGCCCTTACATGTATTACACGTCGAAGAACAAGCAGAACACCACCGAGCGGCTCGAGGTCAAAAAGTACGATCCGGTCGTGCGCAAGCACGTAGTGTTCAAAGAGGTTCGCTAACCCGCCTCATTGGAGGGTGCCAGGGCACCGACCTTTCGGTGCTTTTTCAAAGCCCGGTTGCCCGTAGGGGTCGCCGGGCTTTGTCGTCTTCGATGTTTGTAGTGCGTGAGTGCTCTCGACCACGTTCATGACGGGAAGCAGCCGCGAACATGCGGCGTTCACTCCGACCCTCAGGCGCCCACCCCAAAGGTCTGGATGAACGCGCTTTTCGGCAAGCCGCGAAGCGGCGAAATACTCATAGCCTGGGGCGTGAGCCCCAGGGTTCGAATCGACCTTATTATTGATAAGCCGCGAAGCGGCGACAGACAATCGAACGCCATTGCTTGGGGCTCACGCCCCAGGCAGAATCTGTCGCCCCTCCAGGGCTGGATGATGGGGTGCTGGGTGTTCCTGGGGCTCACGCCCCAGGCTATGAATCTGTCGCTCCTTCGGAGCTTCCCTTTCGATCGCGATGGCGATTTCGATAGCGGTAGCGACTGGGGAGCACTCCTTGTCGCCTGTGTCGAGAACTAGCCCGCATATCTCACCACCTCGCTACTACGGCCGTTGATGCACCACACCCAGCGGCGTTTTCTCGCTTCGGGGTGCTCGACGAACTGTCAAGTTCGATTCCGCGCCCCGCGAGGCCCGGCGAGATATGCGGGCTGGGGGCTGCCCGTCAGAAACGATATGATGGTTAATGTTTGTCGAGAGGATGAGATCATGGACGTGCTCAGGGAGTTCCTCGAGTTCATCGAGTACTCGAAGCCGCAGCCGG
>CAYPBC010000149.1:0-5640 GCA_964408845.1 uncultured Thermoanaerobaculia bacterium | reverse complement strand
GCCGGCCGCAGCAGGAAGCTGGTGAGAAGTGCGGGCTTAGGGGTACCGTGAAGGCCCTTTTTCGTTGAGAGATCGGGCCGTACTCGTAGTACGGCTCGTCACACGCGGCGATCAACCAGATAGTGGGCGAGCTCCTCGACGAACGCATCGACATCGGCGGCGGCAGTTGCCTCATCGACCTCGAACTCCGCCACCAGCCGCCGTACCAGGCCCTCGTGGTCGTCAACCCCGTCCCGCAGCGCCTCCACCAGGGACATCCCGGTGTCGTTGACCGAAAAGACCCGCAGAGAATCCACGTCGAGAATCACGCCCGAATGATCCGCGAGGCGGGTCTGGCTGACAGCCTCGGATGACAGCAGACGCGAAAGATCAACCGTTCGCCTCACCACTCTCCCTCACCGAGTCTCTGTGGAAGATTCATCACGGGTGAATGGTACCGCAATCAACCTGGAGTAGTCGTCCTGCGCGAGGAATCCGTCGGATCCGACGGCGCGTCCTGCCACCGTCACCCATGCATGACCGTCGACCGCCGTATCTTCACCTCCCGGCCTGAATCCGATGACGAGTGCGACATCCGCCCGATCGGCAAGCATCGAACCCAACACCAGCGACCGGATCAAACACGTATCGAGCCCACCGAACCACCGCGCCCAGCGTGCCGTCGCGCGGGCGGTCGCCAGTGCCAGCCGATCTACCGAATAGCGGCCGTTTCCTCCCCCGTGGTGAATCATGTCCTCCACCACCCGGGTGATGGGCTCCACAGAAACCCTCTGCGCACGCCGGGCAGGACCCAGCGCCCTGAGGAACAAGAGCAGATCGATCGGGTGAATCCTCAACTCACAACCTTCTTTCTGCGACCCGCGGCAGACCGTCAGCCGCGATATCATCCTCACTGATTCTGCTACGCTTCGCTCATGTCGGCAACAACCGATCTTTCAACAACCTTCCGGGACCAATTGCCGTACCTCTCGCGCGCTCTGCGACTGGTGTGGGACGCCGCCCCCCGATGGACCGCCGTCTCGGTGTTCCTCCTGATCGGCCAGGGTCTGTTGCCGGTCGCGCTGGTCTACCTGACACGGATCCTCGTCGATCGGCTGACGGTGGTTGCAGGGACCGGGGTTTCGTGGGAGGCGCTGCGGGAGGTCCTCCTCCCTGGAGCACTGATGGCGAGCCTCATCCTCCTCACGGAGGCACTCCGGGCCGGGAGCCGTCTCGTACGGACCGCACAGGCCGACCGCGTGCGGGACCACGTCAGCGGATTGATCCACAAACACATCATCGCGGCCGACCTCGCCCAGTTCGAATTACCCGAGTACCACGATCGGCTCTACCGCGCCCGAACCGACTCCCATGAACGGCCGGTCGCCCTGGTCCAAAACCTCGGCGCTCTCATTCAGAATGCGCTCACTCTGGCGGCGATGGCGCTGGTGCTGATTCAATTCGGATGGTGGGTTCCGCTGGTCCTCGTGGCGAGCACGGCGCCTGCCCTGGCCGTGGTCGCCCGCCACGCAGTCCGCCGCCACCGTTGGTCCGTGCGCAGCACCCCCGACTCTCGTCGCACCTGGTACTACGACTGGCTCCTCTGCACTCGCGAGTCCGCGTCCGAGATCCGCGTCTTCGACCTCGGGCCCCGCTTCTCCGACGCGTTTCAGCGAATCCGCAACCGGCTGCGAGGCCAACGGCTCGAGCTCAGTCGATCCGAGGCACTGTCGGAAATGGCGGCGGCCGGAATCGCCCTCGCAACCACCGGTGCGCTGCTCATCTGGATGGTCACCCGGACCGTCGGCGGGACCGTCACCCTCGGCGATCTGGCCATGTTCATCCAGGCATTCGTACAGGGCCAGAAGTTGACGCGGTCACTGCTCGAAACTGTCGGTCAGACGTGGGCCAACATGCTTTTTCTAGAGAACCTTTTCGGTTTTCTGGCAGTGGAGCCCGAGATTTCAGATCCCCAGCAGCCTTTGGCGCCGCCGGCGGATCGCCCGCCGTCGATCCGCATGCGGGGAGTTTCTTTCGCCTATCCCGACGCCAGGGCGCCGGTCTTTCCCGACCTCGATCTCGAGGTTCCGGCCGGCTCCGTAGCGGCTCTGCTTGGAGCCAACGGCGCCGGTAAGAGTACGCTCTTCAAACTACTGTGCCGCCTCTACGATCCTCAGAGCGGCACCGTGGAAATCGGAGGCAGGGATCTCCGCGACCTCTCGATCGCCGAGGTCCGGCAGCTGGTCACCGTCCTGTTTCAGGAGCCTGTGCACTTCAGCGAGACCGTGAAAAGGAACATCACCCTCGGCCAGGCGAACCGGGAGGCAACCCCTGCCGCCCTCGACACGGCCGTCGCGACGGCCGGGGCCAACCGAATCGTTGACCGCCTCCCGGACGGCCTCGATACCGTGCTCGGTACCTGGTTTTCCGGCGGCGCGGAGCTCTCGGTCGGCGAGTGGCGGCGCATCGCCCTCGCACGCGCGCTTCTCCGCTCTTCTCCGGTGCTCCTTCTCGACGAGCCGACATCATCGATGGACTCATGGGCCGAGAGTGAGTGGGCGAAAAACCTCGGGCAACTGACCAACAACCGCCGCACCGTCATTCTCATCACCCACCGCCTGACCACCGCCATGCATGCCGATCGAATTCACATCTTGGAAGGGGGCCGGGTCGTCGAGTCCGGAAGTCACCACGAGCTCCTCGAAGCCAACGGAGCGTACAGGACCGCCTGGGCGGCGCAGTTCGGCGATGAGGGACAGCGGACGAATTAGGAATTCGGAATGCCGGACATTTCTCGATTCTCAATTCTCAATTCGCTCCACCAATCCCTGAGGTATTTCGAATTTCGAATTTTTTTACCGCCTTGGGAGACGGGCACGGGCACGGAGACGGAGACGGGCACGGACGCGGGTATGGGTGCGCTATACTCCCTCGCCATGAATCGAGTCTCCTGGGAACGTTACTTCATGAACCTCGCGGTGCAGGCCGCGACTCGTTCAACCTGTCCTCGAAAATCGGTGGGCGCCGTCATCGTCCGCGACAAGACGATACTGTCGACCGGCTACAACGGATCGATCCGGGGCGCCGCTCACTGCACCGAGGTCGGCTGCCTGATGGAAAACGACCATTGCATTCGCACCGTGCACGCCGAGGCCAACGCTCTCGTCCAGGCCGCGTGCCATGGTACTCGGCTCGAGGGCGCACAGATCTTCGTCACCGCATCGCCCTGCTTCAACTGCTTCAAGCTCATCGTCAACGCCGGCATCAGGTCCATCTCTTTCGGTGAGTTCTACCGCGATGAACGCGTGATCCAATTCGCCGATGAGCTCGGTATCGAGATGATCCATCTTGGACTGGCGGACGAAACCGGCGACGAATGATCGATATCGACCTCGATCGGGTCTCGATCCCCCTCCACTGGCCAGAGCTCTTCGCCCGCGACGCGCCAACCGATTTCGAGATCGGCGCCGGCAAGGGCAAGTTCCTCAACGAGCTCGCTACCGCGCGGCCGGATCGCAACCTGCTGGCGGTGGAACGCTCCGCCAAGTATCACCGGCTCTGTTGCGACCGGGCAGCCCGCCGCGGGCTGACCAACGTGCGGCTGCTGCGCACGACTGGAGAGGATCTTCTCTTCCGTTTGATCACCGAGGCGTCGGTGGAGACCATCTACGTTCTCTTCCCCGATCCATGGCCAAAGAAGCGCCACCACAAGCGCCGCTTTTTCAAATCGGAAAACGTTGCCGCGATGGCCCGCGCCCTGACAATCGGCGGGCGCCTGCTCGTGAAATCGGACCACGGTGACTACGCCGAGATTATCGGCGAGGTGCTGGCCGGCGCATCCGGCCTGACGTCGATCGATCCCGATGAAGCCTTTGCAGACCTACCGCTGACCGGCTTCGAGCACAAGTACGCGATCGAGGGTCGCGCGATCCACGCCTTCGCTTTCGAGAAGTCCGAGTGACCATCGACCACCACAACGTTCTAACGTTCAAACGTTTAACGTTGAACGTTTAACGTTTTGTTGCCGGTAAGCTCCGAACCATCCGACAGAGAGAAGTGCCAGCGCACGGAAACCCGCGTACGGCTCGACGGAACCCGCACCGCTCCGCTGACGATTTCCTCACCCGGCGCCACGTAGACCTCATAGAACCGAACGGCGTTCACCTTGTCGAGGGCCGCGCCCACCCATTGCCCCCGCTGCACTGCTCCCAACGCCATGCGATCGAACGAGCCCAATTGCTCCGCAACGAGCCACTTCTCCTCCGCCGACACCTCCACCCAGTTGCCATAGTTCGAAATCGTCGTCGCAAATGGGCTCGGGTTGGAGACCTTGACCCGCACCGACCGTCCACTCTGATCAACCTGTACCCGGATGTCCGGCTCGGGGCCCTCGCCCACGAGGTAGCGCAGCAGCGCTTCTCGGCTCAAACCGAGCTGCGCGTCTTCCGCCGGCAGCGGAATGAGGTCCCAACCCGCGATGTCGGGCAGAGCGATCCGCTGGATCTCAGCAAGCGCCGCGTGCAGGCGGGCGGCATCCATCCACCGGACCGCAACGGCGTCTCCCGCCTTCCAGGTCCGTCCGCTCCACACGATCGGCTTTTCAAAGACGAAATTCCGATCCAAGTTTGTTTCGGTCGTCATCGTCGTTGTCTGCCCCTCGGTCAGCGGATCGAGGTCGTCGCCCGATCCGACCAGAGGCGGCTCGGTGCGCGACCGCAGCACGATGGCGGCCCGCACCCTCACGCCGGATCCGGCGAGCGGGCTGAGCTTCTTTTCGGGCGGCAGCGGACCGAGCTCCCCGATGCCGCGAAGATCGGCGCCGTCGGTGCCGAATGCCGGAACGATACAGGTTCGCGCAGCCTTCGCCACCGCAATACCCAGCTCCGATTGAAGCTGTTCGAACCCGAGCATCGGCACCACCGCGAGACCTGAAGACTGCGACAGGTGGACGATGAAAGTATCGAGACCCTCCGCCAGCCGCGGCAGGTCGAGAATGAGCTCGGCCGGAATCGACTCTCCAAACTCGGCTTCGATGGCCCGCCACACGGCCTCTGCAGCCGCTTTGTCGAGACCCGGACGAACCGCGCCGACCTCGAGGGCGATACCGACCGGGATTGATCCCGCCACCTCGCCCGCCGGATCCAACCGCAACACCGGCGCCCGACCCGCAAGGTCGAGGCGCCCCCGGCGAAAAACAATCTCGTCCACCCCCGCCGCTTGCAGAAGAGCCGAGGTGTCCGCGTCAATCTCGCCGTTCTCCAGCCACATCACGAGACGGCGCGGCGCCGGCGCAACCTCCACGAAGTTGGACGTCTTTTCCCCGCACGCGGCGACCACAAGCACCACCGACACCAACACACTGAAACGCGGCACCCTCATACTCTTATCCTAACAAACATAGGGGCACACCCGGTCTGGATTTCGAATTTAAACCCCGCACCGCAGGGACAAACCTTGTGGTGCGGCCGTCCCGGCCGCACATGCAGGCGGGACGCCTGCGCTACAAGGAGCACATGCAGGCGGGACGCCTGCGCTACAACGCGGAAGACGGCGGTTCGTTGCCGGCTGCCGGAAACTCCAACCGAATCTGAAGGCCGCGATCGCCATTGGCGGCGGCCACCCGCCCGTGACAGCGGGTCACCACCTGGTGGACCAGGGCCA
>CAYPBC010000148.1:0-5694 GCA_964408845.1 uncultured Thermoanaerobaculia bacterium | reverse complement strand
CCGAGGGTGCCGACCATGGCGTCGGAGCCATCGGCCAGAACCTGGATCCTGCCGGTGCGGCCGGCCTCGCGGTCGGCGGCGAAGCCCGAGGGGATGGTCACGGCCACCCGCGCCCGGCCGCTGTCGAGCCACGGGTCGAGATCGTCCTGAGTCGGAACCGACCCCACACGGTCGAAATAGGTGGAGGCGGTGAAGGCATCAACGAGCTCGCGGCTGGCAACCGAGCGGTCGAGATCGCAGACCACGAGCTCGACCCTGCGGATGTCGGTGGTCGCGGCGTAGCCGAGGACGATGATCTGGACGATCGGCGCAATGAAGAGGACGGACAGGATCTTCGGATCCCGCCATAGCTGGATCAGCTCCTTGACCACGAAATCGGCAATCGTCCGCATGCCCCCCATCTACAAGCTCCGCACCATGCGCACGGTCGCCGCCAGCAGCACCAGTACGCCGAACAGAGTGAGCGCCGCCGCCTGCTGCCACCACATGTCGGGGCCGACGCCCTTGAGGACGATGGCGCGCAGGGCGGCGATGAAGTAGCGCGCGGGGACGATGGTCGAGATGATCTGGAGCACCCTCGGCATCGAGGAGATCGGGAAGATGAAGCCCGACAGCAGCAGGGTCGGCAGCATCGACGACAGCAGCCCGAGCTGAAAGGCCACCTGCTGGCTCTCGGCCAGGGTCGAGATGAAGATGCCCCACCCGAGACCGCCGGCCAAGAAAAGCAGGGTCACGACGGCGAGCCAGAAGATCGAGCCCCGCACCGGCACCTCGAAGAGGGCCCACGCGAGAAAGAGGGCGCCGGCGGCGGAGATCGACCCCACCAGCAGGTAGGGAAGGGTCTTGCCCACCAGCAGCTCGATGGCCCGGATGGGGGTCGCGCGGAGTGACTCCATGGTTCCGCGCTCCTTCTCACGCACCACCGCGAGAGCGGTTGCGATGACCGAGGAGACCATGAGAATGAAAGCCAACAGACCGGGCACCAGGAAGATCGACGACTTGAGGTCCGGGTTGTACCAGATGAGGGGCGCGGCCTCGAGCGGCGGACGGAGCTCGATATCCAACACCTCGGGGGTTGTGGCGGCCACGATCTGGCGGGCATAGCCTAGGATCGTGTTTGCGGTCTGCGAGTCGGAGCCGTCGAGGACGAAGAGCAGGGAAGTCGGCTGCAGCGCCGCCGCGTCGGACGCGAAGTCCGCCGGAATGACGAGCGCGGCCTGGATCGCTTCGGATGCGAAGAGGGCGTCGGTCGGCCGAACTTCGTCGAGGGTGGCGGCGCGCACGAAGTAGCCGCTCTCGAGGAAGGCCTCGACGACCCGCCGCGAGGCGCTGGTTCGCGACAGGTCGACGACGCCTAGCCGGATGTCGGTCACGTCGAAGCTGAGCGCATAGCCGTAGATCATCAACAGGACCAGCGGCATCCCGAGCAGCGCTATCGCCGTACGCCAGTCGCGTTTGAGCTGCAGCAGTTCCTTGACCGCGACGGCGAGGATGCGGCGGATCACGACAATTCCGCCTCGTGGATAAAGCGAATGAAAACATCCTCGAGCGACGGCGCCACCGGATTCACGATGACAGGGCCGAACCCGGCGCCAACCAGGCTGCGCTCGATCACTGCAACAGCCTCGGGCGTCTCCACCACCGCGCGCAGACGATCGCCGAAGAGGGCGGCGTCGACCACCTCGGGGAGACCCTCGAGCTCGTTGACGGCACGGGCCGCATCGGCGCACTCGAGCTCGAGCACCGAGCCCTTCGGGAAGACCGCCTTCAAGCGCGGAATCGTGTCAAGCGCGAGCAACCGGCCGGCGTGCATCAGCGCCACCCGATGACAGCGCTCGGCCTCGTCCATCGAGTGAGTTGTGACGAAGATCGTGACGCCCTGCTCCGAGAGATCGTCGATGAGATCCCAGAAGTCCCGCCGCGCCTCGGGGTCGACGCCGCCGGTCGGCTCATCGAGGAAGACCACCGGCGGCTCGTGAAGGAGAGCGCAGGACAGGGCCAGGCGTTGCCGGAAGCCTCCCGGAAGGTCCTTGACAAGCGCGCGGCGCCGAGTCTCGAGCCCGGTGACCGCAAGCGCCCAGTCACGCCGCCGTTCGAACTCGGTCCCCCACACGCGGTAGGTCCCGGCCCAGAAACGGAGATTCTCGTCGACCGTGAGATCCGTGTAGAGCGAAAACTTCTGCGACATATAGCCGATGCGGGTCTTGATCGCGGCGGACTCGGTCGCGATGTCGAAGCCGTCCACCGTGCCCTTGCCGGAGGTCGGCCGAAGCAGGCCGCAGAGCATCCGGATGGTGGTCGTCTTGCCGGCCCCGTTGGAGCCCAGAAAGCCGAAGATCTCCCCCCGCGCCACCTCGAAAGAGACGTGGTCGACGGCGACGAAGTCGCCAAACGTGCGGGTCAGCTCCGACGCCGAGACCACGATCTCGCGCGCCACTGATTGACGAGCGTCGGCCGCGGCGTCGCTCACCGCCCGACCGCCCGCTGCAGAGCCGCCTCCGCAATCCAGGCGGCGACCCGGGTTCTGATCCGGGCGACCTCGGCCGCAGTCAAATCCGCCTGCGCATCGAGCATCTCCGAGATCGGCGCGAGACCGGCGGCGTAGCGCTCCTTCGAGGACTCCTCCCATGCCGCCGCAGCTCGCCTCGAGGCGTCGGCGGCGGGGACTGCATCGAGGGCCGCCCCGAGCTCGAGACGGGAGGTTTCGACCTCGAGCTTGAGTCTTCTCTCGAGCTCACCGCGATCGCCGCTCACCGCATCCCGCTCGGCACGCACGGTCGCCGCCTGCGCCCGCGTCCGGTTGCCGTCGAAGATCTGCCAGCTCGCCAGCACCCCGACCCGCCAGGAGTCGTTCCAGGCGTCCTCGAGCGGCAGGAAGCGCTGGTTCGGGCGCGCCACCATCCACTGCCCGGACAGCGCCACCGCCGGCCGGCGGGCCGCGTTGACCGCCCGCTCGCGGGCGCCGAGGCCGCCGATGCGGGCGTCGGCGATCTTGAGCTCCGGCCTCTCGGTCAACGCCTCGGCCTCGAGCTGCTCGAGCCCTCCCGGCGCGGCCGGAACCGTCTCGGTTCGGGCGTCGGCCAACACGATTGTCGTGCCGCGATCGAGACCGAAGAGCGACCGCAGGCCCGCCAGCGCCTGCTCGTCCTCGGTCTGCGCGCGGATGAGATCGACGTCGGCGGCGGCGACCCTCGCCTCACCGGCAAAGACGTCGGCGTCGACCGCCATGCCGGCGGCGCGCAGAGCGCGCGAGTCGTCGAGCAGGCGCTCGGCCCGCCGACGTTGGGCTTTGGCGACCTCGACCGCGGCGGCCGCGGCGACTGCGCTCCAGTATGAGATCCTGGCGTGGAAGCGGAGCTCGAGAGCCGTTTGTTCCGCCGACCAGCCCGCCGCGTCCTTGTCCATGCGGGCGGCCTCACGGCCGGCGCTGATCGCCCCGCCCGTCCACAGGGGCTGGGTCAGCGAGAGGTCGGCCTGATACCAGGTCGTGATGTTGGGAAAGATGACGGTGGGGGGCTGGCCCGGGCCGTTGACCGGCGCCGAGAACTCGGGCACGTTGTTGAGCTGCGCGACGCCGGCGGCGGCGGCGAGCACCGGCATGCGGGCGGCGTCGGCCGCCTCGACGGCATACACCGACGCCTGTACGCGGTCGGCGGCCGCCTCGGTGAGGGTCGAGGCCTCGACCGCCATCCTGGCGGCGGTCTCGGCATCGAGACGCACACTCTGGGCGGCGGCCGGGCCGGTCATGGCGAGGACAATCAGGCTCGGGCCGAGACTGCGGGAAAATCTCATGATGATGCCTCCATCGGCACTTTGGGCGCCGGCGAACGGGTGAGGTAGAGGAAGGCGTCCTCGAGACCGGCTGGGATCAGCCGCACGCTCTCGGTCGGGACACCACCTTCCGTGAGAGCTGTGCGAACGACTGCAACCGGATCTCGGACGTCTTCGAGGCGAACGTGAAGGGTGTTGCCGAAGACGCTGACATCGGCCACGTTGTCGAGCTCAGCGAGGACGTCGGCCGTCCGCCCACGTTGCTCCGCCATGACCTCGACGATCGAACCCGGCATCAGATCGGGAATTTCCTGCGGGCGGGCGTCGGCGAGGACTTGCCCGTCGTTCATCAGGAGGACTCGGGTGCAACGTTCGGCCTCGTCGAGGTAGGGGGTCGCGATGAGCAGGGTCAGGCCCCCGCCGACCAGATCGGCGAGCAATCGCCAGAACTCGCGACGGGTCACCGGGTCGACACCGGTGGTCGGTTCGTCGAGGAGTAGAAGCTCCGGTGAGTGGATGAGGGTGCAGGCGAGGGCGAGCTTCTGCTTCATTCCCCCCGAGAGGCGGTCCGCGAGGCGTGTGCGGAAATCCTCGAGACCGACCAGCTCGAGGAGCTCGGTGCGGCGCGCCTTCCACGCCGGCACCCCATACATGAGGGCGAAGAACTGGATGTTCTCGTCGACCGTGAGATCGCCGTAGAGCGCGAAGCGCTGGGCGAGGTATCCGAGCCGGTGGTGGAGCGCCCTCCGCGAGCGCCAGCAGTCGGCGCCGAAGGCCTCTGCCTCGCCGGCGGTCGACCGCAACAACCCTGCCAACACGCGCAGGGTCGAGGTCTTTCCCGCCCCGTCCGGACCAATGATCCCCACCACCTCGGATCGCCGAACCTCGAGATGGACGCCGCGGACCGCCTCGAGCCCCCCGTAGCGCACCACCAAACCGCGAGCCGCAAGCAGCGTCTCGTCGCTCACTGAGCCGACCCGGCGCCCGCCCCGCCGAAGTAGGCGTCCCCCGGCATCCCGGGCTTGAAGACGCCGTCAGTGTTGTCGAGAGCGACCTTGATCCGAAAGACGAGCTTGGCCCGCTCATCGGGCGTCTGCACGTTCTTGGGCGTGAACTCGGCCACCGGGGAGATGAAGGACACGACGCCGGCAAAGGATTGAGCACTGCCGTCGACCCGAACCTCGACCAGATCACCGAGATCGACCTGTGACAGATTGGGCTCGTCGATCCAGATCGTCAGCCAGGGCCGTGCGATGTCCGTGAGGACCGCGATCGTCGCCCCCGGATGCAGGATCTCGCCGGGCTCGGCCACCCGCCGGGTGATCACTCCGTCGCGCGGCGCCGACACGGTGGCGTCGGCGATCTGCTGCTCGACCCCCGCCACCCGGGCTTCGGCGGCGGCACGGTGGGCGCGTGCCGTCTCGATCTCCTGCCGGCGCGGTCCGGCGATGAGTTTTTCGAGCTGCGACCGCGCCGCCGCAACCGAGCGCTCGGCGATGTCGCGTCGGGTGCCCGCGTCGTCGCGGGCCTTCTCGGTCGCAGTACCACGCTCGGCCAGGCCCTCGAGGCGGTCGAAATCGCGGCGGGCGGCATCGAGCTCGGTCTGGGCCTGCGCGAGTTGATCCTCGGCCCGCCGCAGATCCTCGGCGCGGGTGCCCGCGAGCAGCAGCCGCAGGCGGGCATCAGCCGCTCCGGCATCGGCTCGCGCCTGGGCAAGCAGGTGCTCGGCGTCGATCACGTCCAGTCGGGCCACGACCTCGCCTTGTGCAACCTCATCGCCCTCCTCGAAGGGGGCTTCGAGGAGCCGGCCGCCGACCTTGGCGCCGAGCCGGATCTCGGTCGCCTCGATATGTCCCGAGGCGTGGATCGAACCGCTTTCGGTCCCCTGGCGGCAGCCCACGGTTGTTGCGGCGGCGGCCGCGA
>CAYPBC010000147.1:0-5725 GCA_964408845.1 uncultured Thermoanaerobaculia bacterium | reverse complement strand
CCACGTCGCATAGCGAGGCCAGCGAGATGTCGTGAGATGTGGCGTTTTCGACCTGCGGGGCGCGGAGTCGTACTTGATAGTACGTCGAGCACCCCGAAGCGAGATAAAGCCGCAGATAGCGGCATATCGTGGGCCGTAGTAGCGAGGTGGTGAGATTTGCAGGCTGGCCTGATGATCTCAACAGCTTCCTTCGGGACCGGCTGAGGGTGCGGATTCATCAGCCAGCGGGGTTCGCAAACGGAGGAGCGACAGGATATTGATGGCGATATGGGCCGCTGCTGCAGCCGGATATCCCCATAGGGCGAAGGCCCACCCGAGCACCAAGCCGAGCACGAAAGCGAGGATGGGCCACAACCACAGACGGCGATCCGGTATGAAGTGGAGGGCTGCGAACAACAGCGCGGCGGGCACGAGACCGAGGAGCGGCTGCAGCAGCGCCCGTATGAGCGCCTCCTCTGCGAGGCCTGAAAAAAGCGCAACAGCCAGGGCATCGGTGATGCTCCACCCTTGGACCATCCGCCGCTGCCAGCTCTCGAGGTCGGCTGCCGGCTGGAGACCCCTGAGAACCCATAAGATGACGAAGCTCCCGATCCCTGTCGCGACGCCTCCGAACACCGCGGTGATGAGCGACGCGGACGGCGCGAGACCTGCGAGAACCCCGTCGCCTTGGAGTGAGAGACCGATCAGGGCGATGAGCCCGATCACACCCTCCTGATGAATGATCACCACCGCCGGGATCGAACGGGGGGTCGCATCGCTAACCCGCATTTCTCACCAGTGATTCAGGCGTCTTCTCCCGCGGGATCTACCAGCGGTTCCACGCCTTCGTCGTCGTCGTCGATGTTATCAATGTCCTCGTCGGTTGTTGCTTCGGAGCGAGCTACCGAAACCACGCGGTCGCCCTCATTGAGGCGGATGATTCGGACCCCCTGCGTGGCGCGACCGATTTGCCGGATTTCGGCCGTGTTCATCCGAATCAACATCCCGCCCTCGGTGACAACGAGGATTTCGTCGTCCTCCTCCACGTGGCGAATCGCGGCCACCACACCGTTCTTCTTGGTCAATTGGATGAGCTTGACGCCGTAGCCCCCCCGGTGCTGCACGCGGAACTCGCCGATCGGTGTTCGTTTGCCGAATCCCAGATCGGTGACTACCAGGATATCGGTCTCTTGTGTTGGATCAAAGATCGCGACCTCCTCCACGAAGTCGTCTTTGCGAAGGTTGATCCCCCGCACGCCCGCAGTGACACGACCCATGGGCCGGGCGTCGGTTTCAGGAAACCGAATGCTCATCCCACGGTTGGTTCCCATAAAGACGTGGCTGCCACCGTGGGTTAGACGCACCGAAAGGAGGTCGTCTCCATCGTTGATCACGACCGCCTTGAGGCCGTTGACGCGGATGTTGGCATACGCGGCGAGCGGGGTTCGTTTGACCCTGCCGTGGCGGGTGGCAAAGAACAGATGCGCGTCCTCGTGCTCCGAAAAGTCACGCACCGCGAGCAGGGCCTGCACATGCTCGTCCGGGTTCAGCTGGAGGAGATTGACCAGGGCCCGGCCTATGGCCGAGGGACCGACATCCGGGAGCTCGTGAACCTTGCGCGCAAAGACCCGCCCGGTCGAAGTGAAGAAGAGCATGGTGGCGTGAGTCGAAGCCACGAAAAGCTGCCACACCTCGTCTTCGCCCTTGGTGGCCATGCCGCGGCGGCCGCGGCCGCCACGATGTTGTGCGCGGTAGGTGGAGGATGGTGATCGTTTAACATACCCGCCTCGTGAAACGGTTATGACCATCTCCTCCTCGGCGATGAGGTCCTCGATCGAAATCTCGCTCGGGTCGGAGATCAGCTCCGTACGGCGCTGGTCCGCAAATTTCTTCTTCACCTCGGCGAGCTCTTCGACAATGATCTCGGTGACCATCTCCTCGGAATCGAGGACCTTTTCAAGATGAGCGATGAGCCGCTTGATTTCCTGGTATTCCTCGACGATCTTGTCGCGCTCGAGACCGGTGAGGCGCTGGAGGCGCATGTCCAAAATGGCCTGGGCCTGAGGCTGCGAGAGCCCAAATTCGCTCATCAGCCCATCACGCGCGCTCTGCGGATCGGACGCGGCACGGATCAGCTTGATGACGGCGTCGAGATTGTCGAGAGCTATGACGAGACCCTCGAGAATGTGGGCGCGCTCCTTAGCGCGATTGAGGTCGTAGGTGGTGCGTCTCAGGATCACCTCGCGACGGTGGTCGAGGAAGTGCTGGAGGAGCTCCTTGAGGTTGAAGACCTTTGGTTGGTTGTTGATCACACCGAGGAGAATGATCCCGAATGTCGTGCGCATCTGGGTCAGCTGGAAAAGGTTGTTCTGGACAATCTCGGGAACCGCGTCGCGCTTGAGCTCGATGACCACCCGGATACCGTCACGGTCGGATTCGTCACGCAGATCCGCGATACCACCAAGCCGCTTGTTCTGGACCAGGGTTGCTATCTGCTCCACCAGCCGCGCCTTGTTGACCTGATACGGAAGCTCGCTGACGATGATCGCCGCGCGGCGTCCTTTCTCGGCCTCCCTGATTCTGGTCCGTGCCTGCATGCGGACAATTCCGCGTCCGGTGGTGTAGGCGTCGTGAATGCCCTTGCGACCGAGGATGAATCCGGCGGTCGGAAAATCAGGGCCCTGCACGAAGCCCATCAGGTCTTCGACCGAAAGCTCGGGGTCCGACAACAGCGCGATGCAGCCATCAATGACCTCGCTGAGATTGTGGGGGGGAATGTTGGTCGCCATTCCGACTGCGATGCCGGAGGACCCGTTGACCAGGAGATTCGGGAATCGTGCCGGCAGCACCGTGGGTTCGCTGAGTGAACCATCGTAGTTGGGAACCCAGTCAACGGTTTCCTTGTCGATGTCCTCGCCGAGCATGTCATCGGACAGACGAGTCAACCGCACCTCTGTGTACCGCATGGCCGCAGGTGAGTCGCCGTCGACCGATCCGAAGTTCCCCTGACCGTCGATCAGGGGGTGGCGCATCGAGAAATCCTGGGCCAGACGGACGGCGGTGTCGTAAATCGCCTGGTCTCCGTGGGGGTGGTACTTACCCATCACATCACCGACGATTCGAGCTGACTTCTTGTAGGCGCGCGCCGCGGTGGTACCGCTCTCCCACATTCCATAGAGGATGCGGCGGTGAACCGGCTTGAGACCGTCGCGGACATCGGGCAGGGCGCGGCCGATGATCACCGACATGGCGTAGGCGAGGTATGAGTTCTTGAGCTCTTCCTCGATGGTCACGGCCATTCGATCCGCGCGGGGGGGTGTCAGAGGTTCGCTCATCTAAATATCCAGGTTGCGTGCTTCGAGTGCATTGGTCTCGATGAATTTGCGACGCGGTTCGACCGCGTCACCCATCAGGATCGTGAATAGCTCGTCGGCCTGCGCTCCGTCCTCGACGGTTACTTGGAGGAGCCGCCTCGCCTCCGGATCCATGGTCGTTTCCCATAACTGTTTCGGGTTCATCTCCCCGAGGCCTTTGTAGCGCTGGATGTTGAGACCCTTCTTGGCGACCTCATACACACGACCCACCAGATCCGACAGGGTGGCGAGGGTTTCCCGCTCGCCGTTGCGATCGAGGTGGAATGGCCCGACGCGGAGGGCCGCCACCTGCGCCATCTGGCTGCGCGCACGACGAAAAAGTCCACTTGACCCGAGAAGCTCGCCAAGGCGAACCTCTTGGCCCCGGCCGTTGAGCCCGACCCGGCACAGAACCTCGGGTACACCGTGCTCCTCGTCGAGTTCCACACGGGCGTCCTCGTACCCGAGCTCGCGGAGCGCGGTCGCGAGAGCATCGGAAAACTCAGCGCTGTCCGTTTCCTGATCCCACTCCGCTTCCGTATCGAGGGCGGCTAGGATGAGATCTTGTGGCCAGCCGCGGCGCTCGAGACGGCCGAGGCTCTCGCTCCACTCCTGGGCGGCAAGGATGGCGCGGCGGAGCTCGCGGCCGGCCAGCTCCTGGCCGGTCGTTCCGACCACGAGCGTGAACTCGTCCTCGACCCGATCGAGAAGGAATCGGGCCAGATCTTCATCATCGCGAAGGTAGACCTCCTTTTTCTTGCGGCTGACCTTGTAGAGAGGCGGCTGGGCGATGAAAAGATGACCGCGTTCGACAAGCTCCCGCATCTGTCGATAAAAGAAGGTCAGCAGTAGCGTGCGGATGTGAGAACCATCGACGTCCGCATCGGTCATGATGATGATCTTGTGGTACCGCACCTTGATCGGGTCGAACTCCTCCTTGCCGATGCCGGTGCCAAGGCACAGGATGAGCGCCCTGATTTCCTCCGACGAAAGCATCCGGTCGAATCGCGCCTTTTCGACGTTGAGAATCTTGCCACGGAGCGGCAGAATGGCCTGAAAGAGCCTGTCTCGGCCTTGTTTTGCCGAGCCCCCCGCGGAATCACCCTCTACGATGAAGAGCTCGGAAAGCTTCGGGTCGCGCTCGGAGCAGTCGGCGAGCTTGCCGGGCAGGGCCGAGGTTTCCAGCGCACTCTTGCGCCGGGTGAGCTCACGGGCCTTGCGGGCCGCCTCCCTCGCGCGTGCTGCGTCGTGACATTTTGAGACGATATTCTTAGCGACAGCCGGATGCTCTTCGAAGTAGGTGGCAAGATGCTCGTTGATGGTCGACTCAACCCACCCCTTGACATCCGACGACACGAGCTTGTCCTTGGTCTGAGAGGAAAACCGCGGCTCCTGAATGCGAACCGAGATAATTGCCGTCAAACCCTCGCGAACGTCCTCGCCCGAAAAGTTCTCCTTGAGCCCCTTGAGGAGATTCTGGGACTGGGCATAGGTGTTGATCGTTCGCGTGAGCGCCGCTCGAAAGCCCGAAAGGTGTGTGCCACCATCACGATTGAAGACCGTATTGGTAAAAGCGAGGACGTTTTCATTGTAACCGTCGTGCCAGTGCAAGGCGACCTCGACCTCTTCGTCCTCTTGGTTCTTGTCAATGAGATAAATCGGGTCGTCGTGGAGGTTTGACTTGGACCGGTTGAGGTATCTGGCGAATTCTGCCAGCCCGCCTTCGAACATGAATTTTTCTTCGCGGTCGCTGCTCTCGTCCAGGAATGTGATTTCGGTCCCGGAGTTCATGAACGCGAGTTCCCGAAGGTGGCGAACCAAAAGGTCTGGGTGAAACTCGAGGACGGAAAAGATCTCGGCATCCGGTTTGAAGTTGACGATGGTGCCGGTTCGACGGGTGGTTCCGATGGTCTTGAGGGGCTCTTTAGGCGCCCCTCGATAAAATGTCTGTTCCCACACCTTGCCGTCCCGGTGGATTTCGACACGCAACCACTCGGCCAGGAAGTTGACCACACTGACGCCTACCCCGTGGAGCCCTCCGGACACCTTGTACGCGTTGCTATCGAATTTACCTCCCGCGTGGAGCTCGGTCATGATGACCTCGGCCGCCGGCTTCCCGGTCTCGCGGTGGATGTCGACCGGGATCCCACGGCCATCATCCGTCACAGTGACAGTCTGGTCGGCATGAATGACAACTGATATATGGGAACACTGGCCGGCTTGTGCCTCGTCGATGGAGTTGTCGACCACCTCCCACACCATATGGTGAAGGCCAGAGATGTCGTCGACATCGCCGATGTACATCCCCGGGCGCTTTCTCACTGCCTCCTGACCCTTGAGGACCTTGATGTTTTCGGCGGTGTACTGATCAGTCATGGGCTTCCGCCTCCTGG
>CAYPBC010000146.1:0-5731 GCA_964408845.1 uncultured Thermoanaerobaculia bacterium | reverse complement strand
CTGACCGTGAAACCGGCGACTTTGACTGCGACATCGTGTACTCGAACGGTACCTTTATTTCCTATCCCGAGGGTGTCCAGAACGACTGACGAGATTTTTCCGATGGATATCGAGTTGGGGGCACTCCGGTGCCCCCGTTTTTTTTGCTCGCCCGGACTATTCATGAGCGTTCGTCGCGAAAAGCGGGAGGCGCCGTGCCCAGTGGGGTTTGCGACCTGAGGGGCGCGGACTCGCACTTTGAAGTACGTGGAGCACCCCGAGGCGAGCAAACAACGCTGGGTGCGGTGCATCGCGCTGTGTAGCAGAAGACTCATGGATAGTCCGGGCTAAAATTGATAGGTGACGACACCAACACCGGCCGCTCCGCGAAGCAGGCTGCAATGACAGCCGATCTCGAGCCTCATTCAGGTCAGTCGAGCCGCTGGTTGGCGGGCGGGCGCCCGGGCGCCGCGCTGCTGATGCTTGCCGGATGGGTCGTCTGGCGACCGGCCGAGATATTTCCGGCGACCGCCATCGTTGCCGCGACGGTGATATTGGCGCTCACCGTGTGGGGCTGGCGGCGCACCCCGGCGGCTGCGGCGGGCGTATGGTTGACCGCGGCCGGGGCCTTCTGCATTCTCCTCGCTTCGGGTTTGTTTGGCTGGGACCCGGCGGCCTCGGTCATTGAGCTGGCGCTTGCGGCGGCGATCGCCGTCCTCGTCTGGCTGGCATCGCGGGAAGCTCCCCCAGACCTATGGCCGGCGCTGATGGCGCTCATCATCTCCGGTCTCGCCCTATGGGGAATGTGGCAGGTGGGTGGCGGGCTGGATCGTGCCGCCGCAGCGCTCGATCAGCTCCCAGGCCCGATGAGAGATGCGGCAGCCGAACGCCTCGCGAGTGGGCGCGCCTTTGCATCCTTGTCCCTGCCCTCCCACCTCGCCGTCCTCCTCGCGACGGCACTGCCTCTCCTCCTCGCACAGCTGCGACCCCGTTGGACGGCGGCGCCGTGGGTGGTGGGATCGGCGCTGTGTGTGGTCGGCCTCGCGCTGACCCGATCGCCGATCGGCGCGGCCCTCGGCCTGTCGGCGTGCATCGCGTTGGCTGCGGCACGGGGGAGAGGGCGGCTGGTCTGGGTGGCCCTGGTGCTCGCGATCGTCCTCGCGATCGTGGTGGCCGGCCGGGGCGACGTGATGGAGCTTGAGCCGATGCGGCTGCGTCTCGATAACTGGCAGACGGCACTGTGGGTGTGGTCGACGGCGCCGGCCGCCGGGGTCGGAACGGGGGGGTTCGCTCAGGCCGCCCAGGGGGTACCGTTCGGGGTCGGGAACAGACCGCTGCACGCCCACTCGCTGCCTCTCGAGCTCCTTGCCGAGCTCGGTCCTGCCGGTCTTCTGGTGTTTTTTGTTGCCGCCGTCGTGCTGTGGCGGCTGGTCCGCAATCTGTGGCCAAAACGACCCGATCTCGCGGTTGCACTGATGGTGATCCCACTCCACAACCTGGTCGATTTCTCATTCTTCGACTCCGCGGTGGCGCTGCCGTGGGCCGTGCTCGCGGGGTGGGCGGTCGCGACCTCGAGGAGTCGGGACGGTGCACCGTCCGGAGAGGCGGCCCGCGGAAGGGTGGTCGTTGTGCTATCGGCGGTGTTGTCCCTGGCGCTGGTCGTCCTCCATGTGACCTCGATCAAGGTCGAGGAATCGGCGGCGGCGCGGTCCACCGCCAAGGAACGCATGGCGACGGGGCTCGAGGCGTGCCGGCTGGCGCCATGGCGGGTGGCGCCGGTCGGGTTGGTGGCGCGATCAGCGGTCGAGTCCGGAGACCGGCTGCTCATCAAGACGGCGGTCGAGAAGATGGAGAGCTCTCGATGGCTGCGGCCGCGGTCATCGGCACTGGCCCTGGAGCGGTCGCGGCTGGCAATGGCCCTGGGAGAGATTCCGACCGGTGCGTCCGAGGCCTGGAGCTCACGTAACGACAACCCACCAAGCGTCGCCGCTTCTCAGTCTGCTGACGATATCTTCGAGCGACTCGACCGCGGGGCCCACGATGCGGCTCGTTGACGCCGTGGGTGTCCTCGTGGTTGCCGTGGTTGGATTGGCGGCCGTTCTCGGTGGTGCGTTCTATCCCGGTCCTCGGATAGCGGTGGGAGCTTGTCTTGCAGTCACGCTGGCGGCAGCGGTTTATTGGCAACGGGATCGCCTCCAAACCGAGGAGTGGGCGGTGGTCGTGTTCCTGGGTTGGAGCGTCGCGGCGGCCGTGGTGGCGCGGACGGCGCCGCTGGCCGCCAGAGAGGTCCTCACGGTCTGGTTGGCGGCCTTTCTGTTGTGGGTAGCGGCCCGACGGATCAACCAACAGGGCGTCCGCGCGGCCGCCGCGGTCCTTCTCGGAACGGCCGTGATCCTCGTCATCGGCGTTGCCCTCGAGGCTGCCGTACTCGGACGTGTGCGGGTGGGTGGATTGCTGGAGAACCCAAATTTGTGCGCCTGCCTGCTCGTGGTCAGTCTGTGCCTCCTTCTTCTTGACCAAGGCCTGCGGCGTCGATGGGCGATGGTGGTGGCGGTGGTGCTGGTGGCGGGGGTCATCCTCACCGGCTCACGCGCCGGGCTGCTGGCTTTGCTGGCCGTCGTTGCCATCATCCTTCCCCGTGGACGCGTACGATCCATCGGGCTGGCCGTCGGCGCGGCGGTTGTCGCGACGGTCATGGTCTGGCGGTTTCTCAGCCAACCCGACATCCTCGCCTGGTTCCGGCCGGCGATCTGGGGAGCGGTGCTGAGATTGTGGGCCGAGCACCCGGTTGTGGGGGTCGGCCCCGGTGGTCTGGTGGACGCCGCGGGAGCGGTGCGCCTCCTCCACCCCGACCACGTGGGCCAGCACCAATTCCTCATCGCTTACACTGAATCGAGCCCGCTCGCCATTCTGGTGCAGACGGGGGCAGTGGGGTTTGCCACCGCGCTGGCGGCGGTTCTTACGTGGGGGCGCGCTGCGAGAGCCCGCGGCGCCTTCGAGTCGATCCCTCTCCGTGCGGCGCTGGCGGTGATGGTGGTGATGACGCTCTTCCACGATCTGATCACCGCCGACATCGTCCTCTGGTGGTGGGCGGTGGTGCTCGGTTTGATGGAGGCGCCGTCGCTTCGAATCACCCCGGTCGAGGAGTCTCGACCGGAGCGCCGCGGTGCGTCGGCGGTCGCGGCTCTTGCCGTCGCCTACATCATGTTGTGGGGCATGGTCGAACCCTCGTGGGCGCGATGGTTGTGGCGCGCGGGGTCGCGGGATGCCGCGTTGGCCGAAAGATCTCTCCGCGTCGAGCCCTGGTACGCCCAACCGCTGCAATGGAGGACGCGAGACCTCGTCCGGCGAGAGGGCTGGACCTGGGAAATGGCCGCCGAGGCGATCGCGCGGAGCCGGTGCGCGGTCCGTGTCCGGCCGTCCTCCGCCGCCCTGTGGGGCGAGCTGGGAATCGTCCACACCCGGGTGGTGACGGATTTCGGACCCTGGCCGGACAGCGTCGAGGATGCTCGAGAGGCATTCGCGCGGGCCACTGAGCTCGAACCGCGCCAGCCCTGGCACTGGTTGGAGTGGGCCAGGCTCGAACGATCTGTGGGCGACCTCGGGGTCGCGGTGATGCTGGCCCGCCGAGCGATCGAGGCAGAGCCTCACGCGGTCCGGGTGTGGCTCTTCATAGCCCGTCTCGAGCTTGATCGTGGGCAGGTGGAAAGGGCCCGTGTGGCCCTTCGAGAGGCTCATGATTCGGCCGCCTTGAGGACCCGGCGAGGTCTCAATTCCTATGAGAGAGAGCTGGTATCGGCGCCCGAATGGCAGTTCCGCGAGCTCGAGGAGGCTCTGCAGTGAGGAGACGCCGTCATCTCGGTCTGTGGTGGGCGCCGCTGCTCCTGGTGTTGGCGCCGGCGATGGGGCGCGTGCCGGCCCACCGCGATCTGATCGATTTCTTTGTGCCTATCCGTACGGCCACGGCGGAGATGATCGTCACCGGAACGGCGCCCTGGCTCAACCTCGCCAACGGCTGCGGTGAGGCGTGGTTTGCAAACCCCGAGACCGCGGTCCTCTACCCGCCCGCCTGGTTGCATCTGGTCCTTCCGGTTCCGTGGGCAATGACCCTCGAGATCGCTCTGCATCTCGCACTTCTGTCGCTGGGCGTGGGGTTGCTGGCGCGCAATCTCGGGGCGAGTCGGTACGGGCAGCTTGTGGCCGAGGCAGCGGCATGGTCCGCCGGTCCGATTCTGGTCACGGTGGGTGTGCTCAACAACCTGGAGACCCTTGCCTGGCTGCCTTGGATGGTATTGGCCGCGCGGCTCGACGATCGACGGTCGGCGCCGTTGCTCGCGGCGGCCACCGCGATGGCCTGGCTCGGCGGCGAACCGCAGATTTGGGCGATTGGAGTCCTCCTTGTGATCGGGGTGGCGCGGGCACGTGGGCCGGCGATGGTCGGTCTTACCCTCGGTGTCGCGATTGTGCTCGTCCAGTTGGTCCCCTTTCTGGTGTGGGTGGTCGAGGGGGATCGTGGTCCTTCGGCGGCAGCGTGGGCCCTCCGCGGTGCGCTGGCGCCCGCTGATTGGGGCGGGGTCTTGGCGCCGCGCGCGGCCTCGGCCGGCGGCCATATCGTGTATGCGGAGAGCCTGTTTCTTGGCGCGCCGGTGCTGGTGTGTGCCCTCCTCGGTGGGTGGCGCCGGAAGTGGGCACTTGCCGTTGTGATGGTCCTCGGGATTCTCGCCACCCTACCCGAGATTGGTGGTGGCGGCCTCTTTCTCGCGATGACCGGCGGCCTTGTTCGCTACCCCTCGCGCTTTGCTTTGATCGGTCTTGCCCTGCTTCTTCCGTTTGTCGGAAAGGGGGTGGACGAGTGGCTCGCGGGGAAGGGGACGTGGCTGGCGGCGGCGGTTTCGGCGGTCACGCTCGTCGTCTGTGCGATGGGCAGCCACCCGTGGCGGTGGTGGGTTGCCGGAATCCCAGCGGCGCTGATGCTGGTGGCCGCGTTCACACCGTCCATAAAAAGGCTCCGGGGCGCCGTGCTTGTCGCGGGAATCGTAGGAATGATCACGACTGGGTTGCCCTTGCTCGAGCTCCGGCCGGCTCGTGACCTTTGGGTGTCGGTTCCCACCTGGCCGGAGGCGACCGACGGCGGGCGGGTTTACACGCCCGCGCCGGCCGCAGACGTGATGCGATGGCTCGCGACGGGGCTGGGGCCGAGGCGGCTGTGGCCAGTGGGTTATCTCAACCTCGAGGAGGATCTCACCTTGACGCGGACAGACGCACCGGTCGCGAACGGCCGCCTCGCCACCCATCTCGCGATCGCGGACGAGGGGCCGTCGCGCCGCTGGTGGCTCGATGTGCTCGGCGCCCGGTGGGTGATTCTCCCGACCGCTGAAGCTCCTCCGGAGGCGATGGAGGTGGTTCGTGAAAAGGGAGGAATGCAACTCTTTCGCAACCTGAATGCACTGCCGGTTCTGAGCGTTGCAGATGGTCCACCTCATCCGCAAGAACCATGGCGCCAAGGCGGTGAGGTGACGGCGCTGGAGTTGGAAGCCAACCGATGCACCGTGACGACCGTTGCCCAGCAGAATGGTTGGCTGTGGGTCTCGTTGGCGCCGGTCCAGGGTTGGAGGTGGCGCCTCGATGGGGTCGAGGTCGAGCTCGAGCAAGGACCCGGTATCGTCCAGTACCTGGAAGTTCCGGCGGGCCGACACCGGCTCGAGGGTCGCTACCGACCGCCCGGTCTGCTGCCCGCCGCGCTTGTCAGTAC
>CAYPBC010000145.1:0-5818 GCA_964408845.1 uncultured Thermoanaerobaculia bacterium | reverse complement strand
GAGGCCTCCGAGGCTCCCCTGGGCCGCCATCTGGCCGGTCGTCGGCGCGAGCTCGGCGCGATCGAGCTCGGCGAAGTCGAGATGGAACACGGGCGGGTCCATTCGGTTCGGACAGGCGCCGCCGACTCTGGCGCCGTCGATCAGCACCGAGACGTCTTCCTGGTGGTAGCCCTTGACGACGATGTCGTTGGCTATCCCGCCCTTGCGGACCTTCCACACGCCCGGTATCCGCGCCATCGCCTCGCCCACGTCGCGGGCCGCGCTTTCACGCAAAACAGCGGTCTCGAGGGTGGATGGAGGGAGTGCGGAATCGACCACCATTGTGTCGTGAAATGTTGCCAGTGCGAGCTCGATCTCGACCCGCACCGCCTGACCTTCGAGCACGGAAAGTCGGGTGGCGGTCGAGGGGTAAAAGCCCTGAAGGTCTGCATGGACCTCGTAGGCGCCGGGAGAGAGGCCCGTGATTTTGAACTCACCGCCGTCGCCGGTGACCACCGACCCCGGGTTGTGGCCCGACCCATCCGTAAGACTGACCATGGCGCCGGAAAGTGCGACTCCTCCCGGTCCTCGAACAACCCCCACCACCGAGCCGGAAGCGGCATCGGCCGACCCGGCGAACACTGCGAATGAAAGGACCACCGTGCAGAGCACGGCGACCCGCATCTGTTTTCTCGGGTTCATGTAACTCTCCGTCCATTCTTCCGGCCTGTATCAGATCAGGCGGTCGAATCCACCGTTGTGCCGTGAGCCGAGCGGCGTCTTGCTCGAGCGCTCAGACACAGTGACGCGTTGGCAGCGTGGTTTCAGGTGCGGACGGTGGGCGATGGGGGAGCGCGCGGGGAGGAGGGATGGAGACCGTCGTCTGATGACACGAAGGGGGTTTTCTGGAATTGATGCGGGCGGGGGGAGGCAGGTGGCGCCGCGGATCGAGTTCCGCTGTTGTCGACGATCACCTTCCCCTCATCGGGCCCCCGTTGCAGGGTGGCCCGCCACATGCCGCAGCTCTTGGGTGCTTCGAGAGCGGGGCCGCCGGCCCCGATTCGGATGTTCGAGGCTTTTTCGCGATCATCATCGGCCGGTCCGTGATTGCAGCAATCTCCGGTGCACGAGCACTCACCGACGCAGCAGCAAAAGTAGGCCCCCGTGTCTGGAGTCCTGGTGGGGGCGGTGGCGATGCCGGCGCCGACCACCTGCACCGCTGCGACAAGCAGCGTGAGGACGATCCGGAGGATGGTTCGATACCCCATCGGTTTCTATGGTTGACAGAATACAACGATCTCTTCTCATCGGTGCAATCGTTCACTCGGAGTTTTTCGGAATGAAGACGTCATGCCGGCGTGTTTCCCGACCCATGAAGGCATCACGAAAAATGCGCAACCACGCCGCCTGGATCGGTCCGCTCGTCGCGCTGACCGGGCTCATCACCTACTTCACGGTGGCCGTGCGCTTCCCCGACCTCAGGGACAGCGCAACCGCCAATCTCGTCCTAGTGGTCGCGGGGACGGTGATCGCCGCATGGGGCCTCCTCCGGCGACGCAATTGGAAGAGCTGGATCGGCTTCGGCGCTGCGGCCTTCTTCGCGTTCCTGTTGTTCGCCTATGTTTTCGTCCTTTCCAGCGAGCTGCCATCGGCGGACAACGCGGTCGCGGTCGGATCTGCGGCGCCGCCGCTCGAGCTTCCGGATCAGACGGGCCGGATGGTCTCCCTGGGCGCTTTCAGGGGCGAGCGGGTGCTGGTGGTCTTCTACCGCGGCTTCTGGTGACCATTCTGCCGCTCAGAGCTGCAGGGCCTGCAGTCACGTCTTTCAGAAATCAATGCCGCCGGCGCCGAGATCATTGCGGTTTCGGTCGACACCATCGAGGAATCGGCGCGTCTCGCGAGCGGCCTCGGTCTCGAGTTTCCGCTGCTTTCGGATGTCGAACGCGAAGCGATCACCGCCTGGGGGGTCGTCCACGAGGGCGGCAAGCCGGGTGGCGGAGCCATCGCCCGCCCGGCGATCTTCCTGGTCGAGCCCGACGGCGCCATCTCCTGGCGCAGCGTGACCGAAAACTACCGCGTTCGGGTGCGGCCCGAGCACGCGCTGGAGGCATTGAGAAATGCGGGTTAGAGTGACTGCGAGGAGGTCGTCATGTCCCGCACCTGTGCCGTCACACTCGCTGCAATTCTGATCCTGGGCGCCGTACCTGCGGTGGCCGGTCCCGGCGCTCCGCCGAACTTCATCCCCGAGATGATCCTGAGCTACAGCGACCCGGTCAGCGGCGCCAAGGTCGAGTGCGGTGACGGATGCCGGAGATTCGAGGTTCCGGCCGGGGTCGATCTCGAGCTTCGGATTCGGGTCCTCAACGATGGCGGCGACCCGGGCGGCGACGGCGTGCCCTGGGATCTGTGGTTCGATCAGCGCAGGCACCCGTTTCCCGGGATCGACATCGCGGATTGCCACGACCCGACGGAAGATCGCCTTGACATCGAATGTTGGGGGGCCTTGTCCGAGAGGGTGGAGTGGGAGGTGTGGAATGGACAGACCGCCGACCGGGTCTGCGTTCCCGAAAAGACCGGCGAGTGCGACGACGTAACCGTCCGGGTGCCGATGGACGCGGACCATGACGGCTCGCGCGGCCGCGGCGTCTACTCCTTCGCGGTGTGGGTCGACCGTTTTCAGATCCGCCCCGAGGAGAACGAGTTCGACAACTTTGCCGGTCCGGTGCGGATCAAGGTGGTTCCCGCACCCGCGTCCGAATCCACGTCCGCGCCCGATGCGCAGGCCGAAAGCGGCCTCATGACGCCATCGTCGCCGCAGCCGTACTCGGTACGAATCGTTGACGCGGAGGATGAGGCCGGCTTCTCCCTGACCTCCCCCCGGGCTCGTGAGGTCATCGCGTTCGAACCCCCTTATGCGGGGAAGGTCAGGATCGAGGTCAGGCCGTCCGGAGGATACGAAGCCCATCACATCGAGGTTCGCAGGGTCTCCACCGGCGAGGTTCTCGCCGAGGCTGACGGCAAGGGGGACCTCCGCTTGGAGGGAGGGATCGACGCCGCCACGCTCAAGGGCGACCGTCGCCTCGAGGCGGTCGTCACGCTGGCCCAGGGTGCGAGGACCTCGCGTGGGATGATCAAGGTCACATACCCGGCGCGGGCGATATTCCGCCGGACCGAGGAGTCAGTAATAAGTGATCAGTGATCAGCCCCACCCGCCCACACGGTACGCGTGCAATAGCGGATTATCGTGGATGTGCGGGCGGGACGGCCGCACCACAAGATGACCGGGATCTGTCTCCACGCGTATTTGGTGAAAACTCCGGCCGGTTGCATGCGTAAAATGTGGGGGGAGATTGATGTATGAAAAAGGCCGTTCATGTCCACGCCATTCTCGGCATTGCCATGCTGGTGTTTGCGGCCTCTCCGGTGGGTTCGGCCGGTGTCGAAGATCACGATGTCCAGCAGCAGCCGCCGCTTCCAGCCGCCAAGGTGCTCGAGAGCCTTGGCCCAGGACCTCTCATCGAGCGGCGAGATGCGATCGACCGCCCACGCCTCAAGGCGGTCAACATCGAGGATGCGATCGACCAGTGCGTCGAGACGAATATGTCCCGGCTCGATGCGCCGGGAGCGGCGGTGGCGGTCATCCTCGATGGCGAGCTCCTGTACGAGAACGGCTACGGAGTAAAGCGGCGGACGTTGTCCGGCGTGGTGGACGCAGACACCATTTTCCGTATCGGTTCGGTGACCAAGCAGATGACGGCGGCGGTCGTCATGCAGCAGGTGGAGCTGGGCCGCGTCGACCTCAAAGCGCCGGTCACCGACTATATCCCGGAACTCGAAATCAGCGGGAAATGGCCGGCGGATCGGATCACCGTGCTCCACACGCTGACCCACACCACCGGCTTTCCCGATCTGATCAACGATGTGACAAGCACCGGCGACCAGGCCCTGTCGCGGTGGGCGGCGAACCAGACGGCGGTCGAACTGCACGCGCCTCCGGGCTCCTTCTGGAACTACTCGAACCCCAACTTCATGATCGCCGGATTGGTCGCCGAGAGAGCGAGCGGCACGCCCTATCGGGACCTCTACAAGGAGAGCCTGTGGGAGCCGGCCGGGATGCACTCGACGACCTTTGACCCCGACGAGGTCATGGCTACCCACAACTTCGCCACAGGTCACTATGTTGATGACGTGACCGGCAGGGAGCACTACCTCGGTCCGAAGGACAACGATCTGTGGGCGGCGGGTCCTGCCGGGTTCGCCTTCTCTACAGTAGGTGATCTCGCGCACTGGGCCCTGCTGTTGACGGATGGTGGTGGACCGGTCCTCTCCCCGTGGTCGGCGGCGACGATGCAGGATCCCCACCAGTGGATGCACTTCGAACCCCATCGCTTCTACGGTTACGGCATCATGGTCGAGGATTACGAGGGCCTCGACGTTCGCCAGCACGGAGGCAACGTCGCCGGTTTCGGCACCTACCTGCTGTGGGTGCCCGATCGTCGCTTCGTGGTGGCGCTGCTGACCAACGTCACCTCGTCATTGACCAGCGCCGCCTACTGCATCGTCGACGAGGTGCTCGCACCGACGCCGGTCCCGCCGCCCGATCTGACCACCGATCCCTCGACCTGGTGGCGCTACGTCGGCGACTACCGGTTCACCGACAACGAGGGCGCGACCACGGAAGCCACGGTCTACTTCGAGGGTGACCAGCTCATGGGTTCGCTCACCGACCCGGCGCAGCCGGGTTTCACCTTTGTCACCGAGCTCGAGCAGGTCTTCCTCGACACCTTCCTCTACGACTCGAACGGCGACAGCTTTGGCGACACCGACATCACCTTTTGCAGCAGCAGGGGCGAGCCCGGGTTCTTGATGTGGGCCCGTAACCGCTACGCCGTCGGCGAACGAAAGCTGACTCCACGAACCGCCGGCCGCGCGGTTTCTCCCTGACTCGTGGCCGCTTGTGGTGTGGGCGGCGTGCGGGCGGGACGCCCGCACCATCCGGCTACGCCCGTTGGGCTTCGCCGTGACAAGCAATGATCGCTTGCTTGTGAGGGCGTAGCCCGTAGGGCGAAGCCCCATGGGGCTTTGTCTCGCCTGCCGATCGACATGGATCGGTAACAATAGGCCGTCGACGCACGTATTTCAGGGCGTGACGGGTCGTCGATAATGGAGTGGGAGGACGAATGATCTGGTTGCTGAGCCTGTTGGTTCTTGCCGCTACCTGGCAGACACCGATGGCGGATGTGTCGCAGCGTTCGGTAGATGTCGGACCGCCCGAGGGCTGCTCGCACGCCAAAACCGCCATCGCCCGTGCCGCCGCTGAGGTCAACGCCCTGCGGCTGAAGAGCACCGACGATCCGCTGGCCGAGCAGACCGACGTCCTCCACTATCGGCTCGATTTCGAGGTGGTGCCCATGACCCAGTTTCTCGGCGGAAGCAACACGATGACGGTGCGGTGCCGCGAGGACGGGGTCACCGCCTTCCGCTTCTGGCTCCAATCGGCGATGTCGATCACCTCGGTGCGGCTCGACGGGTCGAGCGCTCATTGGAGTCGGCTGGACGAGGCGACCCTCGAGGTCGAGCTCGAAGAGCGCTGCGATGAGGACGAGGTTTTCGAGCTCGAGGTGGTCTACGAGGGTTTCCCGGTGAGCACCGGTCTGGCGTCGATCGTCTTCGAAACCCAGGGAGACTGGCCGGTGGTCTCGACCCTGAGTGAGCCGTGGTTTTCCTATACCTGGTGGCCGGTCAAGGAGGACAGCCGCGACAAGGCGACCGGAGAGATGCTGGTTACGGTGCCGGACGACCTGACAGTGGTGTCGAACGGGGTGTTGATCGACGTCGA
>CAYPBC010000144.1:0-5852 GCA_964408845.1 uncultured Thermoanaerobaculia bacterium | reverse complement strand
TGATGTTGTCGATCGATGACGGAACCCTGACGCCGACCCTCAAGGTCAAACGCCGGGTAGTCGAGAAGCAGTACACCGATCTCATTGAAGGCCTGTATTCGGAGGGACGTTAGAACGTTCAACGTTAGAACGTTTAACGTTTGAACGTCAGGGCAGACGTTCTACAACCAGCAGCGTGACATCGTCCTGAGGGGTCGCGCCCTCGGAGTGATCGTCGACGGCTTCGAGGATCTTGGCGCATGCCTGCTCCGCGGTCACCTCGGTGAGAGAGGCGACGAGCTCGACGAGCCGCTCGACCCCGAACTCCTCCTCGTCGGGATCTTCGGTTTCGGTGATGCCGTCGGTGTAGAGGACGAGCAAATCGCCGCGGTCCATTCGGGCCGTGGACTCGGTGTAGTGTGCCGCTTCAAGAATTCCGAGCGGCAGGCCGCTGCTTGCAATCTCGTCTACAGACCCGTCGCTCCGTCTGATCAGTACCGGCAGATGGCCGGAGTTGACCGCACGCGTGGTTCCGTCAGGACTGATCCGGACCATGGCAAAGGTGGCAAACCGATTATCCGCGGTCGCCCCGGCAAGGTAGGTGTTGATATGGCCGGCAAGCTCTGACAAGTCCGCCACACTCCCCGCCATCAACCGGACCCCTGCGTGTACGCCGGATGCGATCATCCCGGCGCCCACTCCCTTGCCGGAGACGTCAGTGACGGTTGCAATCAGGGAGTCGTCGCGGAGCAAAACATCATAGGTATCGCCCGCGACCTGACGGCTCGAGGATGAACGTGCGGCAAGACGGAAGCCCGAAAAATCGGGGAAGCGCTGTGGGTGGAGGTGGGACTGAATCACCGCCGCCATCTCGAGCTCATGCTTGAGACGTTCGCGCTCGAGGGACTCATGGGTGAGGCGGACGTACTCCATCGCCACCGTCACCTGCACGGCGAACAGCTCGAGCAGACGCACGTCATTGGCGGCAAAGGGCTCGGTGCCGGCCCGCGCCTCTTTTTCGGCGGCGACCAGAACGCCGACCGGCCCGGAGTTCAATTGCAGCGGCAGGGCCACGAGCTCTTCAGAGTAAATGCCGTCCTGCCACGCACGCTCGAGGTCCTCATCGCTGAGTCGGGTTGGTCCGAACCCGCCCACTCTTTTGGCCGTTGCCGGCGAGTCGCCGAGAAAAAGGTGGGCTGATCGGACGCCGAGGAGCGCCACCAGATGATTGATCAGCTCCTCGGCCACGGCTGAGGTGTCGAGGATTCCGCCGATGCCTGTGGCGATGGATCGAATGGCCTCCAGCTCCCAGAGATGGAAGCGCGCGTCGAACCTCGTGCGTTTGAGCTCGTCGCGGAGGTGCAGGGCGCTGACACCGAGCCGGGTGGCGCCGAGTGCCGACTCATCGAGGCGTTCGAGATGGAGCAGCCGCAGGCACCAGTCACCATCGATGCCGCCGAACGGAATCTCGCTCCATCCGTCAGTCGCGTCCTCAACCTGTGGTGACACCGTTCGCGGCCAGCGGGCCACAACATCCTCATGTCGTCGCAGCACCCCTGCCCGCGACCCCGTTTCTTCGACAACTGCCCGCAGGAGCTTTTCCGGAAGGTCGGGGTCGGCGTGGCCGCTGAGGGCGACCTCCGCCAGATGAAGAAGGTCAGACAGAGGTATCTCCCATTAACGCGGCGCGTGCCGCCTCCTGGTCGGGGTACACCGACGCGTACTGCACCAGGCCCATGATCTCGAAGGTCTTCGAAATCGTGGGCGTCAGGTTGCAGAAGGCGAGGCGGCCTTTCTCGTCCATCAGCTTTTCGAGGATCTCCAGGAGGATCGAAACGCCGATGGAGTTGATGATGCGGGTTCCGTCGAGATCGATCAACAGCTTGTTGGAGCCCTGATCCATCAGACCGGTCGCCGCATCGGCGATCGCCTGCCCACCCTCGTTGTTGATATAGCCGGCCGCCGAGATGAGGCCGACTCCTTCCGACAGCAGTTGGCTCGATACCTTGATCCGTTCTTCATTCATGTTGCACTCTCCACGTACTTGCGCATTGAGACTACGGTCTTTCCTGGTTCGGATCGAATCTGAACCTCATCCATCAGCTCGCGGATCAAGGTCAGACCCCAGCCTCGCTTTGAAGCGCTGCCGAGAACTCGTGACGGGCTGTTCTGCGGCGCCGTGGCCGGGTCGAAGCCGTCTCCGTGATCCTCCACCTCGATCACCAAACATGGTGTTGTGGAGTGGTTATCATCGTGCAGTCGAACCGTTAACGGACCGCCCCCATGCTCGATGGCGTTGAGGCATGCCTCGACCATCGCGACGCTTGCGGCCTCCACATGGGTCTGCGGCATTCCCAGGGCTGCGCCCAGGGTCTCGACGGCCTTTGCTGCCACGAGCTCCACGTTGGGCACCACAGATAGGTGTAGCACCACGTCCATGATGAGCCTATAACTGTAGCAGAACCCGCGTGAGCGTCCACGCCAATTGAAGATGTTGCATGGGGATATCGAAGCTGAGATTTACAGCATGAGCCGCGGTCGCGGCCAAAGCCATAATTGCAGCGAATTTCGAGTATCGCTGGAGTTCCAGTGACCTCATCAAACAACCTCCGCCCCATGTTTCGCAAGATGTGTGCCAGTCATTGGACACTACTGATGCGAAAGAAAAGTTGCATAACGCAACATCTTGTGAACTCAGAGGTGGAAATTGTGATGAATGGTGTTAGTGGATAATTAGTTAACTCAATTGATGCTTTCTGCATCATGAGTTGCAAAACGCTGCAATTTGCGATACAGCGTCGTCCGGTCGATGCCGAGGATGCGGGCGGCCTCCTGGCGGTTTCCCTCCACCGCCTGCAGCACACTGTCGATATGGCGTCGTTCCACCTCGTTCAGACTCAACAATCCTGGTGTGCGCGTCTCATGGGCGCCTTCGATATCGAGCCGCAGGTCGTCGACGGTGATGGTCTCTCCGGGGGCAAGCGCTATGGCCGCCTGGATGGCATTCTCGAGTTCACGCACGTTGCCGGGAAAAGGATGACTCATGAGGGCTGCCAGCGCTTCCTGCGACAGGAGGAGACCCGGGCGCCCGAACCGCTCACCATACAGCTCCAGAAAATGGCGGGCCAGCAGGGGGATGTCGCTTCGGCGGTCGCGCAGCGGCGGTACATCGACCACCACCACTCGCAGACGGTAGTAGAGGTCCTGCCGGAACTCGTTTCGCTCTACCATTTCTTCGAGGTTCTGATGGGTCGCCGTCACCAGGTGGAGGTCGACCGGGATCCGTTCACGGCCGCCAAGGCGCTCGAACTCTCGCTCCTGCACCACGCGCAGGAGCTTCGCTTGCAGCGCGAGCGACAGATCGCCGACCTCGTCGAGGAAAAGGGTGCCACCATTGGCGAGCTCGATCTTGCCGTGGCGGTGTTGAACCCCCGTGGCAACGCCTTCCTCGATGCCGAAGAGTTCAGACTCGAGCAGGGTTTCGGGCAGCGCGGCGCAGTTGAGGGGAACGAATGGTCCGGACGCACGATCAGAGAAGGAGTGAAGGAGTTGGGCTACCCGCTCTTTGCCGACCCCTGACTCGCCCCGCACCATGACGTTGACGCCGGTCGGAGCGGCCCGCCGCACGAGCTCCAGCATCTCCTCAACCTCCGGGCTTTCGCCAATGAAACCTTCGCGCCGCGCGACGTCTCTCAGGGCGCGGTTTTCGTCGGCAAGACGCTGTCGGTCCCGTTCGATGGTCGCCACGCGCCTCGCGGTGGCGACCGCATTCGCCACCATGCTGGCCATCGACAGCAGAAAACGGGAATCGCCGTCCGAAAAGGGGGCTCTGCCTTCTCTCGTCTCCTTGTCGGCGAGGACCACGATTCCAAGGATCTTTTGCTGCCACAGCATGGGTGCGGCGATGAGCTCGAAGGGCGGCTGGTCGGTTGTGCGTTGGGTGTGGACCACCCGTCCGGCCGCGAGCTCTTCGAGAAGGTGAGAGTCGAAGTACGAGCGAATCACCTCGACGCTCTGTGGCAGGCGGACCGATCGCACCACGGCCTCCTGGCCTCCCGGATGAAGCGTGCTCACGAAACCCGAACCCGCATCGAGGGTGCCCACCGACCGTTGCAGCAGCACCTCTACCAGCTCCTCTTCAGAGAGCACGCCGCCGATGGTCAATGAGAGGTCGACCAATGTCTCGAGCTGCAGCTCGCGCCAGTTGCGATCGAAGGAATCCATGCCTGATCAGTGTACCGTGATCGAAAGGGCTCACACACATTGAACGTGCACCGGCCGTGGTTTTTGAGCCCTCGTGGGCCGCACAACAGCGACGTCGTGAAAAATTCGGGCTCAGAGTATAATGCCCGGCCGAGAAGACAGTGTTCGGTGAGGAGCGCCCTCGATGCGGAAATTACTCCAGATAGCTGAAATCGCTGTGATAGTTGTGGCCGCCGTGCTGACTGCGCCACTGGTGGCCGCAGGCGATGGGCCGTCGGTGCTGGTGATCACGGTCGATGCTCTGAGGGCCGATCATCTCGGGATATATGGCTACACCCGTCCAACCTCGCCCAACATCGACCGTCTGATGTCCAAGGGGCTGCTCTTCGAAAGGGCGTGGACCCCCGAACCGCTCACCGGCCCGGCGATGTGCTCGATGATTACCGGGGTGCCGCCCCACGAGCACGCGGCGACCCGCAACGGGCTGCGAATGGAGGCCGGTCTCGACTCGCTTCCAAAGACCCTCGCCCGCAATGGTTGGAGTACAGCGGGATTCATCGGCGCCTGGACGCTCAAGAACAACCTCACCCTTCTCGGCGACCACTTCGAGACCTACGGCGAGCGGCTGCAGCGGCGGCGCTGGTTCGGTATCATCAACTCCGAAGCTACCGGCGAGGACCTCACGGACGATGCCCTCGAGTGGGCAACCCAGCACCACGAGGAGGACGGTGGGCGACCGTTCTTTCTCTGGGTGCATTATGTCGATCCCCACGCCCCCTATCGGTTCCACGAGGAGTATGCCGAACGGTTGGGCGTCAACGAAGGCAAACTGACCCGGGTCGACCGCTACGACACCGAAATTGCGGCGGTCGACACGGCGATCGGCCGGCTGCTTGAAGGCATCGAAGATCTGGTGGCGGACGACAACCTGGTGATTGTCTTCACCGCCGACCACGGCGAGAGCCTCGGCGATCACAATTACTGGGGCCACGGCCGCTATCTGTACGAGCCGTCACTGCGGATCCCTCTGGGCATCGTATGGAAGGGGAGGATCCGCCCCGGTACCGCAACCTCGCAGGCGACCCTCCTCGATCTCGCACCGACCCTTCTGGATCTCGTCGGAGTAGCGGCACCTGAGGAGCTGACCGGTAGCAGTTGGGCATCGGCGGCCCGCGGCGGTGATGCGCCACCGGAGCGAACTCACTGCTATCAGGCTCATCGTGGAGCAGTCCACGGTGGTACCCACGACAGCGACCAGAAGCGTTCCAAAGGCCTGCTTTCTGTCGGAGTGATAGAAGACGACAGCAAGGAAATCCTGCGCATCATCGGCAAGGAGCATCTGCGCTTCGACCTTACCGAGGATCCGCTCGAGCTCGACAATCTGGTGACGCCCAATTCGGCGCCATCTGAAGCCCTCCTCGCGTGCTTCGCAACCGTGTCCCAAGCCCTCGGCGTCCTCGATCGTCTGGCGACCCAGAAGCTCGACGACGAGACCGTGGAACAGCTCAAAGCCCTCGGCTACCTCGAGTAGAGACGGCTCGCAGGCGACGGTGCCACGAGTCCCGTCAGAGAAAACGGTTGTGAAAACGCCGCCGATGGGGCGGCGATTAGAATTATGGCGGGGCCGACGAGACTCGAACTCGCGACCTCAGGCGTGACAGGCCTGCGTT
>CAYPBC010000143.1:0-5874 GCA_964408845.1 uncultured Thermoanaerobaculia bacterium | reverse complement strand
GCGAGCGGGGGGGCGTCCCGCGGGTCGACCTCCACGATTGGGTGCGCCAGGTCAAAGCAGTAGAGTCGTCCCGACGCCGGCCCCCGGACCTTGAGAGCCGTCGTGCCGAGATAGCGGAAAAGAGCCCGCGTCCGGTGGCGGTTCCGCGGCGCCCCAGGCCTCATCACCGCGGATGTTCTGTTCTGGATGGCTCGTCGTTGCTGGCCGCAGCACGGCATTCCTCACCCTCCTCCTCTTCCTCGTATTCCGGCATGGCGAGATCCGGCCGAAACGTGGCCCGTTCCAGCAGGATCGCGCCGGCCGAGATCGCCGGCCAGTGAAAGAGTCGCTCGCCCCAGGTCGCACCAAGAAGATAGGCAAAAGGGATGGCGATCCAGACACTGAGGCAATAGAAGCAATCCATGAGGCGCCCCCAGGACCCGTCGCCAAGCCGGCGTCGCAGCCGGACGACGAGGTCCCAGGGGCCATCCTCCTCCGTGAGGAGGTGGGTGATCCGCCAGACACACAGGACCGCTAGCAACAGCCAGTAGAAACGCATCTCGCCTGATCCCCTTCACTCCCTGCTCAACCACGGAGACTGCTGCAGACTATGGACTCACCGGTCGCATCCCCACCACTTCGTCCCACACCTTGTGGCTCCCTGAAACGGTCTTGCCATTGGTGGTGCGGTCTTGCAGGTGGAGCTCGATGCTGTAGGCGCAGAAGTCCTCGCCCTCGAGCCAGCCACTCGACGGCGGCGTGACATTGAGCACGACGTAGCCTTCAACGTCGGCATCGCCCCTCTCCGAAGTGCCGTAGTAGCGCGTATCAGCCACCGCCCCCGGATAGGCGCCGGCCGGCGGCGCCGCGGTCGCGGTATCGGTGAGCCCGACGAGATTGTTCGAACCCTTCCAGGCCTTCAACGACCACGCTGCGAGGAAGCCTTGAGCGTCCAGCGCCCGCATCCGAACCGCGAGCGGTGTGTTGTCATTTGGTAGCTCGAGCAAGGCACAATCGCCGGGATCGGGCTGACCTGGCACGACGATCGAAGCAATGTCTCCTTTCGCCCTCTCTTCGTCCACCCGCAGCTTGATCCAGTCGTAGGTCCCAGAGACGAAATCGCCATTCGAGTCATAGCCGCGGATCACGAACCAGACATCTTCGATGGCGGGATCGAGATCTCCCAGCATCGCTTTGAGGTTGACCCGCGCCTTTCGGTGCTGGACCTCGAGCGACCACTGGGGCTCGAGCTCGATGTTGCGGTAGGCCGGGACAACTCCTACGCTGAGGTTGGTATCCGTGGGCCCATACGATTCCGAGAGCCAGAGGGCGTTACCCTGCTGCCGGAGCCCGCGGGCGGGACCGGTGAAGTAGCTCCAGCCCCCTGAACCCACCTGGTAGCGGATCGTGTAGTGGACAACCGGACTCGAGGAGTCTTCGAAACAGCCTCGAATGTCGACCGTCCCGCGCCACGCGCCGCGTGTGATGGCCGGCCCCGACTCGGACGCCGATGTATTGGTGATCGTGCCGTCGGTGTGGAGAGTCGATCCCGGGTTGTTGATGATCGGAATGTCGCCCAGGTACTGGAGCACCCGATCCCCGCGGCATGGTTTCGGGACCATCTGTGCTGCGGGGATGCACAGATCGATCCGCTTGATGTTCGGGATGTCGTAGTACGGCGCGGTCTCGTAGACGGCGACTCCGTCGGGATCTTCGGCGAACTGGATGATCAGATCCGGGTTGGCCGTAACAGTCGGGTCGGCGCCCGCCGGAGTGTCTTCGAGGGCCTCCGTCACCAGCTGAGCCGTCGTCCGAGCGAAGCTGAACACATAGCTACCGAACTCGTCGGTCGCCGAAACTCCCAGTGTCTCCCGATCGCCGAAGCCAGTGTAGGAGCCGCCACCAAGCTCGGAGTCGGTTCGATCGTACTCGATGAAGCGCATGATCGCTTCAGCGATCGGCTCCACCTCGCAAGGGGCAAAAGCGATCACGCGGTCGATGATTGCCAGATCGGCGGCCGTCACGTTGGCCATGTAGAAGGGCGATTGGGCCACGATCGCCTCTGCGGTTCGCGAGACATCGAGCTTCTTCTCCTTCGATTTGCCCTTCGCCTTGAACTCGACCTCGGTCTTGCCACGAACAGCGAACCCTCCAGCGGCCGTGCCGCCGCGAGAAAGGACGAGGGGCTTGAAGTTCTCCCGCTTGGCCAAGCTGGCGACGTCAGGGCCGTAGGCCTCTTCCAAGATCGGCCGAATTTGGTCGTACTTGAGCAACCGCTCCAGCTGCAACGCCGTATCGACGACGATCCACGGGTAGGGGAAGCAGGGATTGAAACGACAGAATCCTTTATAGGTCTTGGCCGTTCCGTAGACGACCCAGTCGCTCGAGTTGAGTGGTTTGGAAGCGGTGAGGATGAGATCATTGAAGTCTTCGTCCGGGCCGCCGCCACCGTCGTCGCTCTCGATGTCGACCCTGAAGAAGCCGCCATCCACACGGAAGTTAGCCAGCCGTGCGCGCGAAGATTGCCAGCTGACCGGACCAGTCGGGTTGTTCTCGACCGTGACGCCCCACTGGTCGCCTGTTACGAGAACGGTATTGCCGACGACGCCGTTATAAGTGCCGTCACCGCTGTCTGAGCCCTCGATGATGAACCGCTGCGCCCAAGCGGCGCTCTTGGTTTTTACCGATACATTCCACGTACCTTGTAGACCAATCGTCATGATTTTCCCCTTTCGATTCGAGTCAGCCAACAGTTGATGCCCGCCCGAGCGGGCATGGCCGTTGACGGGTGGTGTCACGGCTCCTTGCAGGTTGAGAGTTCGTCACCTCCATTCCTTATTTCCCATGAACGACGTATCCGCGACTCCATAACTTCATCACCCAAACGGGTGATGAATGTGTATCCATCCTCAGCTGATATTGACGTGAGAGGCCCTCGGCACGTCGTGTATAGAGGCGCAAACACACCCTCTGCCTCGCCAAGACTGTTCCGCGGCTCCTGAGTTGCCCCACTCGCATCGATGGTGAATCGAATCAACACGAGGCAGAGCGACAGCTTTGGTCGAAACCACCGGCCGGGGTTTGACTTCGAGGTCGGCACCTGTATATTGCCATGAGCGAGATAGTGTCTCAATTTCGTCTGGAAGTCAACACCAAATTCAACGGTGAAGAGAAAGGAAGGCGACAGATGGATTCCGTGTCCTTGGAGCAGGCCACCCAGGAGCGATATCAACAGAGAGAGACGACCAGAAACGTCAAACAGCAACAGCTCGACGAATTGATCTCCGGCAAGGGGGGCAATTGGGAACAGATCGACGACCCGGAGAGGGTGATCCATCGAGCCGAGCGACTCGGATTTTACGATGAGGTTCGGGCGATCGCCGAGCACCCGGATGACAAGGAGCTCGGAGCCAAAATCTACGAGAAGATCATTGCCACCAACAACCTCCTGGGGGTCAATTTTCTCCACGAGGGATCGCGAGCGGCCGCTGCCATCTCACGAATCGTTCTTCCGGTCCCCGGCGGATCGAAGCTGGGTACCGGCTTCATGGTCGCGCCGCGTGTGATGATGACCAACAACCATGTGCTGAGCACGCTCCAAGAGGCGGAGGATGCCACCCTCGAGTTCGACTTCTTCACCCGCGAAGATGGCGCTACCGGCCCCATCACGCGGTTCCGGTTGCAGCCGTCTCTTCTCTTCCTCACCGACGAATCGCTCGACTTCTCGGTTGTCGCCGTTGAGGAGACCAACGCCGACGGGCTCCCAATCGGCGACCGCGGATGGCACCCACTCATCCCGGTGTCGGGAAAGGCGGTGGTCGGAGAGCAGGTCAACATCATCCAGCACCCCAACGGCGAGCCACAGCGGGTGGCCGTCCACGAGAACAAAATCGTGGACGTCAGTGGAAACTTCGTACACTACGTGACGGACACGATGGGTGGGTCCTCCGGCTCTCCTGTCTTCAACAACGAGTGGGACCTGGTCGCGCTCCACCACGCCGCCGTTGCTACGTCCAACGAGGGCATCCGGATCAGCCGGATCGTGACCCGGATTCAGGAGATGCTCTCGAGCGAAGACGCGGGAGCCGGCGCCGATCTCGCTAAGGGCCTCGTTGACGGCAGCCCGCCCCCGGCGGGCCCATCGACCGGACTCGGGGCGCCGATCGTGCCTCACGGCGGACCGACCCTCGCCGCGGACGGCACCGCCACCTGGATCGTGCCCGTGCAGATCAGTGTCGGAATCGGAGGTGCCGCCGGCCAGCGACCGTCGCGGGTGGTGTCTCCCGCCTCTCCACGACCGATCCTTCTCCCCCCATCGAGGCCGGTGCCTACGAGCACACCGACGGCGTCGGAGGACCAGCCGATCGTCTTCCGGGCTGCGGAGATCAAGGAGGCCTGGGAGCGGTTCGACCGCGAGGACGAGCTCTTCGCCGGAGCCAGCGCGAAGCAGCGAGAAAAGTTTGGAAAAGACGTCAAGCGGGCAATCACCGAGATTGAAAAGGAGGAGGCGGAGGCGGACCCCGGCGTGATGACGGTCCCCCAGGATAAGACAGCCTCGCTCATGATGAGCTACCTGGCCGAGGAGCCGCCGACTGGAAGCCGGACGGAGGCTCTCGAGTCGGGTGGGCTGGAGCTCAAGTTCGCTCGAAATGACATCTTCGGATGGGCCGGGAGCGTGTTTAATCACGTGACCAGCGATCGGATTCACGAGATCAAAAGACCGAAGGGCATGACCCCGGAGTCCATCCCGAACCAGGCCCGATTCGCCCTCTTTGCGGACTGGGGGACCAACCTCTATGGGGCCCCAGCCATCGCCAGCACGTTGTCCAACGCCTCCGAGTCGTACGACTATCTGATCCATCTCGGTGACGTCTACTACTCCGGAACCCACAGGGAGGTGACGAATCGGTTCCTCAATCCGTGGCCCCGACGCGACGATGCGATCAGCCGCGCCCTCAATTCAAACCACGAGATGTACTCGGGCGGCCATGCCTACTTCGAACGCACGTTCTCGAGCTTTGACCAGGAGTCGTCCTACTTCGCCCTTCAAAACGATCATTGGCTGGTGATCTGCCTCGACACCGGCTACAAGGACCACGATCTGGAAACCAAGGAGAACCAGTGGATTCAGAAGGTCTTCGACAACCGCGGAGGTCGGCGGGTCATTCTGATGAGCCATCATCAGCTCTTCTCCTGGTTCGACGACCAGGGTCCCAAGCTGGCCGGCAAGCTCGGCGCCGCACTCCAGACCGGCGACGTCGCCGCCTGGTATTGGGGCCACGAGCATCGGTGTTGCATCTACGATCCGATTCCGGGCATGGGCAACTTGAGGGCCCGGTGCCTCGGTCACGGCGGTATGCCGAAGAAGCGGGGTGACGCTCAGGATCTGCCGGAGGACCATCGCCGAGGCGAGGCCATCTGGCGCCGGCATCCCGGCACCGACACAGCCCCGAAAGGCCTCGATTTCAAAGTCCCAACCGGCCTCGTTCTCGATGGCCCAAATCCGTTCATTTTCAAGAAGGAGAAGAAATACTCACCGCACGGCTACATGACGATCGAGTTTGACGGTCCACGACTGATCGAGCGGGTTCACGATCCGCTTGGGCTTGCCATCCTCACCCGAGAATTGCTGTAGTCCTTATCCTCCGTTGGGGGCTGCGAGCCGGGAGAGCCACCGTATCGAAGGAAGCGAGAAACATTGAAAGAAGATTTTGGACGCACCATCGAACGGGTCGTTCCGGTGGCCTCGCCCGCCACCGGAGAATTCCGGGCCGGAGCGGCCGAAAAGGACATCACCCCCCACTTTGGCCTGGCGATGGCCGGCTATTCGACCGAGGGGAAGATCGCTCGCGGTGTATCGGGGCGCCTCTTCGCCCGGGCTCTGGTCCTGGAGGG
>CAYPBC010000142.1:0-5921 GCA_964408845.1 uncultured Thermoanaerobaculia bacterium | reverse complement strand
TGCACGCGAGCGACCCTCCGGGAGATCTGGTGCTCCAGCAGGTGGATGTGGGCTACATCGATCCGGTGGTGGTTACCGGCGCCGGCGACGGATCGGGGCGGCTCTTCGTCGTCGAACAGCAGGGTCAAATCCTGATCGTGGGCGGCGGGGCGTTTCTCGACATTTCGAGCCTGGTCGACAGCTCGGGCAACGAGCAGGGCCTGCTCGGGCTCGCCTTCCACCCGGACTTCGAGAGTAACGGGTTCTTTTTCGTCAATTACACCCACGATCCTGTGGGTTCGGGGCCGGACGTGACGCGGGTCTCGCGCTTCGAGGTGTCCGCGGGGGATCCCGATATCGCCGATCCATCGAGCGAGACGATCATCCTCGAGATCGAGCAGCCCGCCTGGAACCACAACGGCGGCGACCTCCACTTCGGGCCCGACGGCTATCTCTACATCGCCACCGGCGACGGAGGTGGCGGCCGGGACCAGTTCCAAAACGCGCAGAATCTCGGTTCCCTCCTCGGCAAGCTGCTCCGAATTGACGTCGATGGCGCCGGCCCCTATGAGATTCCACCGGACAACCCCTTCGTCGGTCAGGGCAATGCACTCGATGAGATCTGGGCCTACGGCCTCCGCAACCCGTGGCGCTTCAGCTTCGACCGGTTCACCGGCGATCTCTTCATCGGCGATGTCGGCCAAACCCAGGTGGAGGAGATCGACCTCCAGCGTGCCTCCAGCGCCGGCGGCGAGAACTACGGGTGGAGCTGCATGGAAGGAGATGTCACCGTCAACTTCAACCCCTGCGACGGCACCCCGCTGACGGCGCCGATTCTGGTTTACAACCACGATCTCGGGTGCTCGGTGACGGGTGGCTACCTCTATCGCGGCGACATCGGTGGGCTGAATGGGCGATACGTTTTTGGTGATTTCTGCACCGGGGTCATCTGGTTTGCGAGCGCGAACGCCGGGATGTGGTCGGCTGAGGTCTTTCTGGACACGACGATAAAGATCAGCTCGTTCGGCGAGGACGATCACGGTGAGCTCTACGTGCTCGATCACGACGGAGGGGTGGTGTACCGCTTCGTCTCACCGAGCTTGATCTTCGGCGATGGTTTCGAGTCGGCTGACGAGAGCGAGTGGAGCGCGGCGGTGGGGAATTGACCGGGGGGTGGGCCCTGGCCCACATTCAGAGTCAGTCTTGTAGCGCAGGCGAGACGCCTGCACCATGGGGCTTCGCCCTATGGGCTACGCCCTCACAAACAAGTGATCATTGCCTGTCACGGCGAAGCCCAACGGGCGTAGCCGGATAGCGCAGCCGTCCCGGCTGCATTCTTGACATGACAAGCTCACCGCCGGCCGCACTCCGGATTCAGGTAGTGGTGCCAGAGGATCCGCGCCGCCACCGATCGCCACGGCCTCCAGCCTTCGGCGATCTCTTGCAGCTCCTCGGCCTGCGGACGGTGGTCGAGCCCCTTGATGTCCTGGACCGCGACGGCGAGAGCCAGATCGCCCGGCGGCCAGACATCGGGTCGCAGCAGCACCATCAGGAGATAGATGTGGGAAGTCCACGGACCGATTCCCGTCACCTGTTCGAGCTCGGTGCGAACACCCTCGTCAGGCAGTGACGGCAGGGCCTCGAGATCGAGGGTGTTTTTTATGAGCGCGTGGGCCAGCTCCCGGCAGTAGCGGCCTTTCTGGCCGCTGAATCCGATCGATTTGAGGGTTGCGTCGTCGAGGGTCAGAAAGGACTCGGGGTCAAGGGGTGCGATTGTGTCCGAGAGCTTGTCGAACGCCGCCTTCGCCGACGCCAGCGAGACCTGTTGCTCGAGGATGATGTGGACCACGGTTGGAAAGCCCGGCTCACGGTCCCACATCGGAGGCGGGCCGATACGTTTGAGGATGGGTGCGAGGTTTGAGTCGCCCTTGGCCAGGATGGCTGCCGCCCGGCGCAGTGAGTCGTCGGTGAGCGGCGGTGGGGGAGCGGGCATTCGAGTTAGCCGGTCTTGTCGACGGCCAATCGGGCCGCCTCGGCATATCGGTTGAGGGCGGTTCGCGCCGCCTCACCGTCCATCGCCAAGGCTGGATTCGAGACGTCGCCGCCCTCGAAGTAACTCGACAGGACCTGCAGGGTGCCGCGTTTGCGATCGGCCTTGAGGTCGAAGCGGGCGACGAGGCGCTCGCCGGCGAGCACCGGCAGGCAGTAATAGCCATAGGTTCGCTGCGCCGCCGGTTTGAAGATCTCGAGGACCTGGTGAAATCCGAAGAGCTTCTGGACGCGGTTGCGGTCCCATAGGAGTGGATCGAAAGGGGAGAGAAGGACCCCGCGGTCTCGGCGGGGGCGGAGTTTTTCGACGCGGGCGGCAAGCTCGAGGTCGGTGGGGCGGATCCAGCCGCGGCTGGCGCGGAGAGAGTCGGCGACCAGGGCGCAGGCGGCGACCTCGTTGGATTCCACCAGCCGTTTCAGCGCCGCGACCACGTCGGCCTGGGCGAGGCGAAAGGTCTGTGCGATGGTGCCGGTAGTCGCCCAGCCGTGGCCTGACAACGCGCGCAGGACGAGGATCTCGATAGCCCGGTCCTTTGCCAAAATTTCCTTCCGCCAGCGATCGGGGATCACCCGTTCGGGGAGATCGTAGGTGCGCTGGAAGGCGCGCCGTTCAGCGATCGCGAGCTCGCCCGACGACCACAGTGCGGTCGCGACCTTTTTGGCGATCTTGAGGTCCCACCAGCCGCGGCTGCCGCCGCCCTCCATGTCGAGGGAGCGCAGCGGCCCGCCATCGCGGATGCGCCGAAGGAGATCGGCCGCAACCTGTGGGTGCTGCCCCACCAGGTCTCCCCACCAGGGGTGGTGTTGGAACTCCTTGCGGCGGAAGCCGAACACCGGGTAGATCTCGATTGGGATCCAGCTCGCTTCGTGACCCCAGTACTCGAAGATCGGTTCGCCGGGTTGGAGGAGCTCTTCGGCGAGCTCCGGGTCGAAGCCGTCGAGACGGGAGTGGAGGACGATGGCGTGGCTGCGGGCGCCGGTGATCGAGACTGTGTCGAGCTGGAGAAAGCCGAATCGGCGGATGACCCGATGGGCGGCCTCGCGGGCGCGCTTGCCGCGTCCTGTCGCCCGCCGCGGCATCCCGGTCCACTCGGGTTTGAGCAGCCCGGCCCGGCACAGGGCGAGCCGGCGGGCGGAGCGGATCGAGATGGTCTCGGTTGGAGCCGTCAAGGACTCACACCGTATATGCGCCGCATGTCGGGGAGCTCAACGGTGACGTAGTGGACCCAGATGTAGGTGTGGTTGAAGAGCGCGGCCAGCAACGCGGGGCCGGACGCCATCCACAGCCCGGGGATGTAGAGCACGAGTAGTCCGAAGGTGTACATGCCGTTCGAGGTCAAGCGGAAGATGCCCTCGCGCACCAGCGGCATCGTGCGGTAGGTCGGGTCGAAGTGGTCGGCGCCGTAGGCTCGCTTGACGCCGAAGAAGCGGGCGACCGAGTAGAAAAGGTAGGCGGACGGAAGGAAAATGATGACCGCAAAGGTCTTGAGGAGGGCCGGGTTGACGGCGAGGGTGGCGCGGGAGGCCTCCGCGAGGGGGATGATGACCACCAGACGACCGACGAAGAGCACCGTGAAGATCACGGCGTAGAGCGCAAAGGCGTGGCGGCCGAAGACGCGACTCATGAGGCCGCGATGGAGCTCGGTGCGCCAACAAAACCACACCACGATCTGATGTGCGATCGGTACCGCCACCGCGGTCCAGAACCAGGTGTAGGTGCCGATGCCCCAAGCCTCGCCGCGGTGAAAGCACGAGCAACCACGGCTGATCAGCCACAGGCCGGCCAGCATGACAACCAGCATCACCGCGTGGATCCACTGCCGTTCGAAGATCTTTCTCATGGCCAGAGGATGGTACATGAGCTATTCGCTGTAGAACGCGCTTCCCCGAAGAGGGTCATCATTGCGTGTCACGGCGAAGCCCAACGGGCGTAGCCGGATGGTGCAGCCATCCCGGCTGCACATGCAGGCGGGACGCCTGCGCTACAAGGTCGGTCCGGTGCCTTTGTAGCGCACGCGTCTCGCGTGCAGGGGTTCCGAATTCCCTATGCGTTCTTCGCCGGGATCCTGGAGCACATGTGTTCGGCCAGCGCGGTGATGGTCAGTGCAGGATTCACGCCGAGATTGGCGCCGATGATCGAACCGTCCATGACATAGAGTCCGTCGTAGCCGAAGACCCTGCCGGAGGAATCGATTACTCCGCTCTCCGGGCCCGAGGCGACGGCGCAGCCGCCGAGGATGTGGGCGGTCGTGGAGGTGTCGAGCAGGACCTCGTTGAGGGTCGACTGCGGGATGGCGTCAAGATCGTTCGCCACCTCGCGGGCGATCTCGTTGGCGATCGGGATGTAGGACGGAATTCCGGGTTGATCGGGATCGGGCTCGGTTGTGAGGGTGCGGGAAAACGGCCACAGAGCCTGCCGCTTTCGCACCAGACGGGTGTAATTGTCGGCGGTCTGCATGGCCATGACGACCGTGCCGGACTCCGCCTTGCCCCAGGGCTTGATGATCCGGAGAAACTCGATCGGGTGGCGCAGGATATTGCCGAGCCAGCGCAGCGCACGGGGCATCCCCGGTCCGCCGTCGGTGAGCGGGGTGCCGAGGAGGAGCATCACGTCCGATCCTTTTGGAAAGCGCACGCACTCGAAGTGGGTCACATCGTCGATCTCGACCTTGGCGGCGATGGCGATGCCCTCCGAGAGGTCCTTGCGGCTCTTTGATGTCACGCCGAGGAGGGCCTCGGAATTGGTGCGGACGACGTTGCCTATCTGGTCGGAGAGATGGGGGAGGGCGCCCTTCTCCCGGCACTCCATGAGCAGCGGCACGGTGCCGAGCACGCCTCCGGAAAAGACCACCGTGCGGGCGGTCAAGCTCCCTGTACCGGACGAGAACACGCCCGAGTTCCTTCGCCAATGAAGCCGGTAGCCGCCCGCGGCCAGGGCCTCGACCAGCTCCACCATGGTGTCCGGAATGACCTCGGCGCCCGCCTTCTCGGCCAGGTAGAGGTAGTTCTTGTCGAGAGTGTTCTTGGCGCCATTACGGCAACCCACCATGCAGCCGCCGCAGAAGGTGCAGCCGGTACGCTCGGGCCCCTCGCCGTCGAAGTACGGGTCCGGCACCGTTACGTCGGGATCGCCGAAGTAGATGGCGACGGGCGTCTTGCGGAAGGAGTCCTCCCTGCCGCGCCGCGCTGCGGCGCGACGCAGCGCCTCGTCGGCCGGTCCGAGCTTGGGGCTTTCAACGACGCCGAGCATGCGGCGAGCGGTGTCGTAGTGCTCGGGCATCACCGCGCGCCAGTCCTCGAGGCCCTGCCACTGGGGGTCGTCCCATACCCGATCGGGGGCTTCAAAGAGGGTGTTGGCGTAGACCAGACTGCCCCCTCCGACGCCGACCCCGTGCAGCACCAGGGCCTCGCGCAGGAGCCTCAGTCCAAAAATCCCACGGCATCCTATGTACGGAAACCAGAAGGACTTGCGGATGTTCCAGTTACTCTTTGGGAAGTCCCCAGGACGCCAGCGCCGACCCTTCTCGAGCACCTTCACGCTATAGCCCTTTTCGGTCAGGCGGTGAGCGGCGACCGAGCCGCCGAATCCCGATCCAACGATCGCGATGTCGGTGTCGAACTCAGTCTCCGGATGTGCTGCGGTTTCGGCCATGGCACCTCCCAGAGCGAGTGTAACCCCTTTTGCCGCACTTCGGCAAACAGAGGAGGAATTCTGAATTCTGAATTCGGAATTCGAAATCGCCACTCATCTGCCCTGCACATGGGAAGAGCGCCTTCACCGGAGGTGCCTGGCATCCTGAAATTCGCCCGCCCCTCCCTGACGCGAGAAAAGCGCGTCCACCGGAGGTGCCTGGCATCCCGATATGACGTTGTCCTCAAACCGCCGGCGGCAG